>QNEG01000050.1 GCA_003645115.1 bacterium
GTTTTGATGTTTATTTTTGTTCAATCGAATTAAAGTGAGGTAAAATTGTGTTGACTGAAATTCCCTGGATAGGGAAAATATTGGGTTCTGTTGCCACTGTGATATTATTTTATCTGCTGGGAGTTGTCAGCCGAAGATTGGTTGGAAAAGTGATAACCGATAATGTTCAGCGATATCGTGCTCAAAAACGAATGTCTATTATAATCGCGCTTGCAACGATAGTAGTTATCGCTACTATCTGGGCGGAAACTCTCGGCTCACTGACTACTATGATAGGTTTACTATCTGCGGGTATCGCATTAGCATTGAAAGACCCAATCTCATCTGTGGTGGGATGGTTCCATATCAATGGCTCGAAATTGTTTCGCATAGGCGATAGGATAGAAATCGGTGGAACAAAAGGAGATGTGATAGATATTTCTATGCTCACCACCAGCCTCATAGAAATAGAAAACTGGGTAGATGGAGAACAAAGCACCGGCAGAATTGTAATAATTCCCAATAACCGGGTCTTTGTTCATAATTTATTTAACTATACTACTGCATTCCCATATATCTGGACTGAACTGAAATTTACCATCACTTTCGAAAGCAATTGGAAAAAGGCAGCCGATATTTTCGAGCAGGTTTTAAATGAAACAGTGGGCGAACTGCCCCGTGAGGTAGAACGCTCACTTCGAGAAGCTCAAGGAAGATTCCTGATACACTATCGCAATTTCGACCCCATAGTGTATATCAAGATTGTCGGAAGTGGTGTGCAATTGATAGGCAGATTCCTAATCGATGTTCGCAGACGGCGAATGGCAGAATCCAGTGTGTTCGCTAAAGTGCTCGCTAAAATCGATGAACAACCGGATGTAAATCTGGCATACACCACTTATCGAATAGTGAATAAATAATTCCAGTTCTTGATTGTGTTTAAGTTTTATTTAATTATATTATTACGATATGAATAATCGGGAGGGTTCGATAGTGATTAAATTTACAAAAATATTATTTCTAATTCTGTTGCTAACAAATATCTCATTAGCCAGCGATCCGGGGATAGATAAAGAGTCTATGGCACCACCAGATGCCACTATGGAAACTATGGTGATAGAAAGATTAGAGAATGGCTATGTGGCAGTGGATGTTGATATGGATGGTGATGATGGTAATTACGAAGAAGGCGCCGATATCTCCGGCGGAAGTGGATATGTGAAACTTACATTCAGTTGGCCCGGTGATGGCTGGACTCAATGGATGATGTTCTATGTCGATGGTATAACCAGTAAGACACAATATGGCAGTTCTTTGATGCCGGCATCGGATACCCAATATGTCAACTGGGTTGATACTACCGCAGTAATCCAGTGGGATGATTGGAACGGTGTTATGATTAGAACAGAATTCCATCCAGTTTCGCTCGGCGCAACTCCAGGACAGATAGAACAAATAAAATACAAGGTAGTGATGAAGCCCGTGGATGGCTCCAGTCATAATTGCGGTGCGATGATATTTTTCGATACTATGATAAATGCAAACGATGGTGCTCCGATTTCCACTTCCTACGGATATTCCGGTGTAGCGGAAATTTTCTATGCACCGGATATTCCATCGATATGGCGAGCTTATGAAGTGGGTTTTCCGCCAGGTCCAGGCGAAATTCAGGCGCTGGGAATTCTTACCGGATACGAAGCTACTATGCCAGATGTATTCTGGTATGGTTATTGGTCCGATGGAGTCGGTTTAGGATGGGCAACTGCAGCCTGGGCTGCTGCCACAGGTGGTGGTTTTACCGATTCTGCCACTATGGTCAAATGGAGCGAAAGACCTATTGCTTCCGATGATAGCTTGGTCTGTGTTACATATTATGGTATCGGCAATTTTGAGACTATGGAAGTAATGGTAAATCACACTCCGCCCATTATTTCTCCTGGTTGTGATGGCACTATGAACCCGGATACTACTCATTTCAATTTTATGATAATCAACAATGGGACTGCAGAAATATGCAATGCAGTGGCAACATTAGAGGCAACCGGTTTCAATCATCTTTCCACTCCGAATCCATTGAATATCGGCACAATCGCTGGCTATGGTGGTTCGTATGTGGTAGATTGGGATGTCCAATTCGACCCAGCTATCTGGGGCACATATCAGGAATATATATTTACGCTATCCTTCGATGATTGCTCCGGCGGTGATTCTACTATAGTGGATACATTCGAGATATATATTCCGCACCCCAGTGATATCGAAGTGAACCTGACCGTGGATGATTCCATATTATGCATGGGTGATACCGCCAATTTGAATGCATCATTCTCGGGGACTTATGGAACCGCAAATTATACCTGGTCGCCGTCCTATGGATTGTCCGACCCGTATGCTCTCGACCCACAGGCATTCCCCGAGGTCACCACTACTTATACTTTCACCGTGACCGACTCTAATGGATGTGTGGGTGTAGCTTATATTACTATCGTAATCGACCAGATTTTTGCCGAAGCTGGCAGTGAGGCTAATATCTGTGCGGGAGATTCTATTATGATTGGCGGAGTTCCCACTGCATCGGGGGGAATTCCACCATTCGATTATACCTGGACACCATCTGTGGGGCTGTCCGATTCGACTATCGCTAATCCATATGCAAAACCCGATACCACTACTATGTATTATGTGGAAATAGTGGATGCCAATGGCTGTGTGGCTATGGATTCTGTCCTGATATCTGTTTCGCAGGCGCCTTATGCATATTTTATTATTCCGGATAGTTGCGGTGGAATAACTTCCTGCAATCCGCCCGAATTCGAGTTAATAGTGGCAGACCCGGATAGTGTAGTCGATCCGGTTATGTTCGGCGCATATATCGACGATGTATGGTTCACATACTCCGATGGCGTTTTCGATTATTCCGATACAATATTGACCATTACTCCAATCGGCACTTTTGTTCACGGAGAAACTGTATTGGTGGAACTTACGCAGTATCGAGATTTCGAGGGTTGTGCGGGTGAAGCGGTCAGTTGCTCGGTGATTGTGGATGCTCAACCGCCACTGGCAATTATGACAAACCCAATACCAGGCGGTTCCATAATGGATCCATCTCCTACAATACAGATACAAATTCAGGATGAACCCGCTGGTATAGATACCAATTCATTCGAATATATTTCGGTCTATCTAAATGGCACTCCAGTTAGCGGATTCAGCTATTCTTGGAGTGAACCATTTCTTGAATTGAGCGGATTTAGTTTCGCCGATGGCGGAACGGTTATGGTGTGTCTCGATTCATTATGGGATACACCCGATTATGATTATTGTCCGCCAAATGATACATCGTCCTGCTGGAGTTTTGTGGTGACCACTGGAGATGTCAACGCATTTCCTGTCGAACCTACCGATATGCAATCTACTGCCTGTGATGACCAGAGCCTGTCCATTCAGCTTTGGGGTAGTGTCAATCCTGTGGAGCCTGCTACTATTTTGCTGACCGTGGATGGAATTCCTTACACTGTCGATTCATCGAGCTTAATTTATTCTGATACCGATAGTATGCTGACTTTCGATCCCGGTGGGACATTCTGGGAAGATAATGATACTATATGTATATCACTTTGGGCAGAGGATATATATGGTGGTGGTATGGAGGACACTATGCGTTATTGTTTTATAACAGATTTCTCTCCGCCATATATAATAAATGCAATCCCTGCCGAGGACGAAACGGTTACCACACTGCCGCCATCATTCCAATTCGATATTCTGGATGAAATTACCGGTGTCGATTCCATTTTGGTGACCATAGATGATTCTATCGTGCTGGGAATAGATTCTGCCTGTGTCGATTTCGATGGAACTACTTTTTCTTTCGATGCCGAGTGCGCTGGAATTTATTACCCACCCGATGAGGATGTGGAAATCTGCGTTAATGCTCTGGATTCGCCAGATTTATGCACTCCAAATGAATTGGATACCTGCTGGACATTTGTGGTATCTATGATTTGTTCGCTGGTTGCCGATGCCGGCGAGGATATCGATATGTGTATCGGGTCATCTGCTATACTGGGTGGTATTCCAGTCGCTACCGATGGAACCCCGCCGTTTGAATATCTGTGGACGCTGGATGATGGCTCTTTCGTGTCCGATGAGGGACATCCCGAAGTATTCCCCACCGAACCGACTACATATATTCTCACGGTCACCGATTCTCTGGGTTGTGTGGATAGCGATACAGTATTCGTTAATGCTCATAATTGTGAGGGTCCCACTGCGAATATTATTCGCCCCGAGGATGGATTATGGTCTTCCTGTGATTCTGAATATATACAGATTGCAATAAATGACTCAGATGGAGTGGTAGATACGACTATCGTTATCCGAGTTAATACAATAGAATACACCGTGGATAGTGTTCAGGTGGATTGGAGCGAACCGATATTGACTTTTACTCCTTCCACACCATTTTCCGATGGCGATACTGTATATGTGGATTTAATTTCCGCCGAGGATATTCACAGCAATTCTTTGGAGGGCGCACCGATTTCCTGGAGGTTTTATATCGATTATTCCCCACCCAGTATCTGGGGCGAGGTTCCCACCGCTGGTTCTACTATTTCCGAATCGTTCATATCATTCTCATTGCGCCTCGATGATGCCGGCTCGGGCGTGGATACATCATCCATTTTGGTTTCCATTGGAGATTATACTTTCTCCTATAGTGATACTTGTTTCCATGCTAATCCCGGTCCGGGCGAGGCTTTTACTATTATAACCATCGATTCATTGTGTCTGCCGATGAATCCCTGCGATACTATGTTAGTGAATGTCCTGGTGACCGATACCACAGACTATTGCGAGGACAATGTGCTGGACACCAGCTGGATATTATATACCGATTGCAATCCACCATCTGCCGAGATAATTTATCCCGGAGAAAGTCTATGGTATTCCTGTGTGGATGATTCTGTGGTTGTTAATGTGCTGGATATCGAACCGGGAGTAGATACATTGTCGCTTTTCATTTCTGCTACCGATGGCGCCGGTTATTTCGAATCAGCTGGCTGGGGTTCCCCTGGATTTTATTATGATGTCCCATCAGGATTGCTTGTCTGGCATCCTGCTACGCCGTTCCCCGATTTGGGAAATATTATGATTACAGTCAACGCCACAGACATACTTGGAAATTCTATGGACCCATTGGTATGGACATTGTTTATGGATAGAATCCCACCTACGGTGCTTGAATTCCATCCCGGGTGCGATTCCACTATTTTCACTGTGGTGCCTGATATCTATATTATCGCGGCAGATAGCGGATGTGGAGAAATCACTCCAACCTTATCTGTGGATGGTTTGTTATATACAGATTTTGAATTCATCGGAGATACAATAAGACTTTCACCATCGATAGCGCCAGTTTTCTCCGGCGGCGATACTGTAGAATTTTGTTGGAATCTGGAGGATTGCGCTGGAGATATTTGTATTCCCAACTCTATCGATACTTGTTGCACTTTCTATGTGGCTGCCGGCGGTCCAGTAGTAGTTATTCATAATCCCGCAGATAGCGATTATGTCGCCTGTGATTCTTTCTCCGTTTATATGACAATATCCGATAATGATGGAATTATTCCCGATTCTGTGCAGATTTCTGTAGAAATCGATGGAACCCCGTATATATTGAATTTGACTTCACCAGAAATCGATTATACAGAATTTCCCGATTCAATCACTTTGCAATGGACTCCAAGTTCTATCACCGATGGAATGGAGGTTACTGTCTCGGTGATTTCGGCTTATGATTCGCTTTATAATAGCCTGTCATATTCTGATGAGATTGCATTTATATTCGATTTCAGTCCGCCGGAATTCAGCAATATTAGCCCTGCAGATGATGAAATTGTGGAAATTCTTACCCCGACTATTTGCGCAGATATTTCTGATGACGGAAGTGGAGTAGATTGGTCTGCCGTTTCGATTACGGTAAATAGCATCGATTATGATACCACCAATCCGGCAATAGATGTGGACTTGGGTATTGGACGGATTTGTTTCAATCCCGCAGTGCTTGGAACATCCTGGGCCGGCGGTGATACTATCGATGTATGTATATCCGCAGCAGATTCTCCTGATACCTGCGGACCGAATCTAAATGACACTTGCTGGAGTTTCAGTATCGCCACTGGTGGTCCCCAGGTTCAGGTTATTTCACCAGCGGAAAGCGTAATAGTCGCTTGCCAACCGGATTCGATTATATGGATTGCAGCAGACCATAATGGTATCGATTGGAACCAGTTGGAAATAGTCCTTTGGGCTGATGATGATTCATTCTACTTCACTTCGGAATCCGACGAGGTATATACTGAATTTTTGGATGGCGCCGATTCTATGGCGATATATCTGGAGATACCATCCGGATTAGCCGATGGCACCGAAATCCAAACCTGTTTAGTCACTCTTCCAGATTCTCTAGGCAATCCAACAGACACCACCTGTATTTACTTTATGGTGGATTATAATGAGCCCGATTTTGATATAATTTCTCCTGCCGATGGCGATACCGTCCATTCCAATCAACCATTAGCTATAGTAGAATTGAACGATTTGGGAAGTGGAGTAAATGAATCTATGATAGTTATCACTGTGGATGGAGTGGAATATTATGTGGATGGAACTTGCCTGACTTATTTCGAGGCGGATGATTCATTGGTATTCGACCCTGCGGAATGTGGTATCGCTTGGTCTGGCGGAAGTGAAGTAGAAATTTGCCTTTATTCCGAGGATTTCGCCGACTCGCAATTTTGCGGTCCTAATATATTGGACACCTGCTGGCATTTCTGGATTGCAGCCGAGGCACCACAGGTGGAAATAATTCGCCCGATGGACTCATCGGTTACTTCTTGTTCGCCCGATACTATTATCATTATCATACAGGACCCCGATGGAGTGGTGGATAGCTCTATCGCTATTACCGTAAATGGTGAAACGCTACAACTCGGCGACGAGGGGCTTCTATTCACTGGAGACACATTGTTCTATATTCCACCAGTGCCGTTTGATGATGGTGAATTCATAGAAGTATGCCTTACAGAGGCGGAAGATAATCTTGGCAATGCGATTACCGAGGATGTATGCGTGCGATTCTGGGTGGATTATTCAGCGCCAGAACTTGTGCAGACCATCCCCGCAAATGGCGTGTTGGTTAGCGACCTGGCTCAAGATATTGTCCTGACATTTTTCGATTATCCCGCTGGAGTGGATACATCTACTCTGGAATTGGAAATAAATTCGGATGCTATCTCGCATAACAGCATTATATGGACTTTCTCGGGAGATACTGTTCATATACGATACATTCCCGAAAATGACAGTCGAGTATTTGCGCAGGGAGATACCATAATCGTGGATGTTTATATTACCGATACCACTGCGTATTGTGCGGATAATATCGCCGATACCAGTTTCCTGTTCTACACCGAACCCGATGTGGGCTGTTATATTCGTCCCAATCCATTTACTCCCAATACCGATGGTTACAATGATATTACTGTATTCGATTATCCGGGAATGTTCTCTCACAGTGCAGAATTTATAGTATTCGACATAAGAGGAGTGGAGGTGTATCGTGCCGAAATTGGTCCAGTGGAAAATTTCCAGCAAATCGAAAATAGAAAATGGAACGGAATGGACAATGAGAACAATCCACTTCCTCCAGGAATATATATGTATGTGATTACTTATCGTGGGGAATTAGTGTGCAGTGGAACAGTGATTATTGCCAGATAAATTTTTCATAAACCGATGGATATTAAAATATAAGATTGCGAGAAAATGGAATATTACTATGGATGAGCGAAAAATAGAATCGGTGGGTATCTATGCTAATATGCATAAGAGAGGAGTTATCCAGGTCGCTCGGAAATTGCTCGATATGCTTGCCGAACTGAATGTGGTTTGCGAATGCGAACTGGCAAAGGCATTACAATTAGAGCGTAAGGCAAATTTTTCTGGGTTGGGACAATGTGATATAGTGATAACATTAGGTGGCGATGGCACTGTGTTGGAATCTGCAAGAAATCTGGCGAAATACGATGTCCCTATACTGGGAGTAAATCTGGGCAGATTGGGTTTTCTCACAGAATTACTTCCCACAGAATTGGAAATTGCTATCCCGGAAATTGTTGGTGGAAAATTTACAATAGACAGTCGAATGATGCTGGAAGCTAAAATATTGGATTATTCTGGCGAAACATTAATCGGTTTGAATGAAGTTACCATAGATAAAGCCGGCTCACCTCGAACACTGCATTTCAATGTAATCGTTTCCGGGAATGCGATCAGCCATATCGCTGCGGATGGTTTCATAGTTGCGACACCGACCGGTTCCACCGCTTATTCTATGGCATCCGGCGGTGCGATTGTGGTTCCAAGTATGAATGCATTATTGCTGACCGCTATAGCTCCATATACTCTGGCAATAAGACCACTTATAGTTTCGGGTGATGACATAATCAGGATAGAATATAAGAATCGTGATGAAAAAAATCCGCCAAATCTCACCGTAGATGGACAGGTGACTA
>QNEG01000051.1 GCA_003645115.1 bacterium
GAAATATACGATTTGCGGGGGAATGTAGTTGCGACCCCCTTCGGCGCTGACGCGCCTCTGTCCCCCTTATCAAACGGGACAAACGAGCAGAGCGTGAGCGGAGCGAGTAGGGGGTTCATCTGGAAACCTGCTCAATCGATTCCATCGGGGATATATATCGTGAGGGCACAGACTTCAGATTGCTTGACAGCGACCAAACAAATATTATATTTGAAATAGAATACACCTCAACCACATCCTTTAGGTTGTGGATTGCATCCTTTAGGTTGGGGAACCACAAATGAACGCAGATAGAAGAAAATGTTATTCGTAGTGGCGTCCCGAATTGTCGGGACGGGAACAAAATCACGGTTATGACAATATTAAGAAATCGGCGAGCTAACAATAAACGAGATAGCGCAAAAAAATTGAAACCAAAACCCCAGTAAAAATCCGGAAAGGCGGAAAAATATGAAAAGATTATGGGCACCATGGCGAATGGAATATATCTCTCGTGGAGATTTGGAAAACGATGAATGTTTCCTGTGTGAAAAACAAAAAAATCCCGAAAACGACGATGAGGATTTTGTTCTATATCGAGGTGAACATTGCTATGCCCTGATGAATACATATCCATACAATAACGGGCATTTGATGATAGCGACATATCGGCATATAGGCGATTTCACAAAACTGACCAAAGCTGAATTAGTGGAGATGATGGAAATAACTCGGATAGCGGTGTCTGCAATTACCGAATCTATGGGCGCACAGGGATTTAATATCGGGTTCAATCTGGGATGTGTCGCCGGTGCCGGTGTAGTTGACCACATTCATTTACATATAGTCCCGCGCTGGGGCGGAGACACCAATTTTATGCCGGTTATCGCCGATACAAAAGTAGTGTCGGAGGCATTGAAGGAAACTTATGAACGATTATTCCCTTATTTTGAAAAAAATAACATTCCGCGGGGGTTCGATGAAGTCTGAGAAAATAGAAGGAGTGGTTCTTTCCGCAGGGAAATCCACTCGAATGGGAAAATTCAAGATGACATTGCCACTCGGCGATAAATCCATAATCCAACACTCGGTAGAAAGTATGTATGATGTATGCGATAGGATAATCGTGGTGACCGGATATGAAGCAGAACAAATCCATAATGCCCTGAAAAATTATGATAAGATAGAATTGGTAAACAACCCAGATTATGAACGAGGTATGTTCAGTTCGGTGAAAGTGGGGATTTCTCGGGTAAAAGGAGCCAGATTTTTTCTGCTACCCGGTGATTGCCCATCGATTCCATCCTATGTGTATTTGAAGATGATAAAAATCGAGGACAAAATTGTAGTGCCCGCATATCGTGGAAAAAATGGACATCCTGTTCTGATAGATAGCGAACTGATTCCACAAATTTTGAATGAACCAGAAAATTCTAACTTGAAATTTTTTATAAATCGTGTAGGTTATTCTACTGTTGAAATTGATGAAAAATGTATTATAATGGATATAGATGATATTCAGGACTATGAGCGTGCAAAGACAAAATATACCCGATAAGATATCCGATGCCATAAATCGAGTGGATGCGTTTGATAAATGCACTGGGAAAACTAAATACATAAATGATTTTAAATTCGATGGGATGCTTTATGCAAAGACTCTTCGTTCCACTCGACCGAGAGCGAAAATAAAATCTATCCATATACCCGAATTGCCCGATGGATATTATATCGTAGATAAAAACGATGTCCCCGGCAGGAATCGAGTGAAAATACTGATATATGACCAGCCATTTTTCGCCGAGGATGTGGTCAATTATATCGGAGAACCGATTTTACTCGTGGTCGGTCCCCATAGGGAAAAAATACTGCACATACTATCGCAAATAGAAGTGAATTATGAAGATTTGGAACCGGTGCTCACTATGGATGATGCGCTGTCTGCCGATTCTCCCCGTATTTTTGGTCGGGATAATTGTTTCGTGGATTATAAATACTACAAGGGCAATCCGGAGAAAGCTTTTGCCAATGCACAAAAAATAATCCAACGAACATATCGCACCGGATATCAGGAACATATTTATATCGAACCACAGGGAGTAATCGGATTGTTCGAGGATGGAAAGATTAAAGTGTATGGCTCGATTCAGTGCCCATATTATGTGAAACGAGCACTTGCCGAGGGACTGGATTTCGACGAGGATAAAATTCGAGTGATTCAAGTTGCCACTGGCGGTGCTTTCGGTGGCAAGGAAGAATATCCATCAATTATCGCAGGGCAGGTGGCATTCGCATCTATTAAGACCAAACGACCGGTAAAACTAATTCTCGACCGGAAAGAGGATATAATTGCCACCACCAAGCGACATCCATCCATAACTCACTACCGCACCGCTTTAGATGAGAATAATAATATTATAGCTATGGATGTGGATATAAAATTCAATGCTGGTGCTTATGCAGGACTTTCCGATGTGGTGCTTCAGCGCGGTATGTTTTCCGCAGCGGGAGTTTATAATGTCCCCAATATTATAGTTCGTGGTAGAGCCGTATGCACCAATAATGTCCCTGCTGGTGCGTTTCGTGGTTTCGGTGCTCCACAAGTATTCTTCGCCGTGGAATCTCATTTCGATGAAATTGCCGAGGAAATCGGGGAAAATCCACTGGATTTCAGGATGAGGCACATTATAAAAAAAGGTGAGCGAACATCTACTGGAGGAATACTTCGTCAGGAGGTAAAATTACCACAAATGGTGGAAAGAGTGAATGAACTTTCCCATATCAGGAATAAATGGAAACGATATAGTGAGCAGAAAGGAAGTATTCGTCGAGGAATCGGGATTTCGATGTTCTACCACGGCTGTGGATTCACCGGGAAAGGCGAAGAAATAATTCAGGGTAAAGCCACACTGCGCAAATATCCCGATGGGAAAGTGGAAATACTGGTGTCAAATGTGGAAATGGGACAAGGAGCATTAACTGCACTTCGTAAGATAGTAGCACGAACATTGCAAATTCCAATTCAGGATGTGATATACGAAAATCCGGATACAGACCGTGTGCCAGATTCTGGTCCCACAGTGGCATCGAGGACTGTTATGATTGTGGGCGGATTGCTGAAAAAGTGCGCCGAGGAAATGAAATCCCGATGGAACCAACAAGATAAAATGGAAATATCTCGGGTATATAAACACCCTGATTATATCCAGTGGGACCAGGAAGCTATGTGTGGCGATGCTTATCCCACATATTCATGGGGAATAAATGTAGTGGAAATAAAAGTCGATACTATCACTTATGAAATCACTCCAGAGAAAGTGTGGGCGATATTCGATGTGGGTATCCCTATCGATGAGAAAATGCTTCGAGGTCAATTCGATGGCGGTATAGTTCAGGGACTTGGATATGCCTATATGGAAATAATGCAATCCAGCAATGGAAAATTGATTCAGGACAGTATAACAGACTACATAATTCCTACTGCTAATGATGTCCCTGAAATAGTGAGTGAAACTATAGATAATCCTTATGAATATGGACCATTCGGAGCGAAATGCGCCGGCGAACTCCCATTTGTAGGTGCCGCACCGGCTCTCGCCAGCGCAGTTCGTAATGCCTTGCACACTGAAATTTCACAAATTCCGATTACACCGGAAATGTTGATGAAAATTTGTGAAAAAAATAAATGAGGAGATTACTAATTGAAATCGCAAAATGACAAAATAACTTTCATCCTGAATGGTGAGAAAGTATCTTATGCTGGAAATCCTATGGATAGATTAGTAGATGTATTGCGGGAGAATTTTGAATTTACTGGAGTGAAAGAAGGTTGTGGCGAGGGCGAATGTGGTGCCTGTTCGGTATTATTGGATGGTAAAAATGTGCCATCCTGCATTATCCCAGTCGCCACTGTGCAAAATAAGGAAATATATACAGTGGAAGGTTTGAGAGAGGTTAAGATGTTCCAGATATTGGTGAATTCATTTGCCGATGCCGGCGCAGTTCAGTGCGGTTTCTGCACTCCGGGTATGATGATTTCAGCTTATGCGTTATTGCAGTCCAATAACAATCCAACCGATGATGAAATTCGTGAGGCAATCTCGGGGAATTTCTGCCGATGCACTGGAATGAATATGATTATAGAAGCAATAAAATTGGCAGTAAACAGGCTCGGTGAGACAGAATGAAAGTATATCGACCAAAAAATTTAGCTAATGCATTGGAAATAAAAGCGACCGAAAATGTAATCCCATTCGCCGGCGGAACTGATTTGATGATTAAGTATAGAACTACTTTGGGGGTGAGACCAAATTTTCCATATCCGGTCCTATTCCTGAACGATATAACACAACTCAAGCAGATTAAAATCGAGAACGGAAACATAATAATAGGTTCGGCGAATACTCTTACTACGATATTAAAAGATGATAGGATTCCAGATATTTTGAGGACAGCAATTTCCAATATGGCAGCGGTGACTATTCGTAACATTGCCACTATCGGCGGGAATATATGCAATTCATCACCAGCAGGAGATACTTTACCGCCATTATACGCGCTGGATGCCAAAGTGGCGCTTTCCAGCCAGAAAACTAAGAGAATTATCCCTATTCAGGATTTTATTATCGGTCCTGGGCAGAATATACTCGCTGATAATGAAATACTTACCGAAATTATTATTCCGCAGGATAAATTCGATGTTCAATACTATCGCAAAGTGGGAACTCGAAAGGCGATGTCATTGTCAAAATTATCTATGGTCGGTTTGGTGAACAAAAATAATGGTAGAATATCCGATATTCGTATCGCATTTGGCGCAGTAGCGCCCACAGTAGTGCGCTCAAGACAAATAGAGGAAGAAATAATATCGGCGAGTGAACAAAAAGCGAATTCCCTTATCCACGATATTCTAAGCAAATATGCAAAGTTAATAAGACCGATAGATGACCAACGTTCCACTGCCCAATATCGCAAAGAAATATCATTAAAATTGTTAACACATTTCCTCGCAGAGCAAATTTAAGTATTCTGGAGGCAATTTTGAAATTCGATAATCACAGGATTTACACCGAGATAGATAATGCCAGGAAATCGGGGAAATCATTTGTAATAGCGACTGTGGTGCGGAAGGCGGGTTCTGGTCCTGCCGAGCCGGGACGAAAAATGCTGATTTTTTCGGATAGAAAAATTGTCGGTTCTATCGGTGGCGGAGCGTTGGAAAATATGGTAATAAAAGATGGACTGAATATTATTGCTGATGGAAAACCAGAATTGAAAAAATACATTCTCCAAGAAGAGGGAGAAAAAACAAATACCGATAGTTCAGATATCAGGGAGACAGGAATGATATGCGGAGGAGAAGTATGGATATTTTTCGAGAATATAACTCCCGAAGAAAAAATATATATATTCGGCGGCGGACATATCGGAAAATCATTAGTCTATCACCTGAGAAATTGCGCTTTTTCTATTATTGTAATCGATTCCAGGGAAAAAATTCTCCACGAAATAACCGATGTCCAAAAACTATTGGTATCAGACTATGAGAAAATATTCGAGGATGTTTCTCCGCCCGCTGGATGTTATTTTATTATTGCTACCTATTCGCACGAATTGGATTATAAAATCCTGCGAAAATTATACCGATTGAATTTACAGCCCAAATATATCGGATTGGTGGCATCGAAAAGGAAAATTACCACAATGCTGGATAGATTGAAGGAAGACCTCGATTTCAATCCCAATCTGGACACATTGTATTCACCTGCTGGATTGGATATAGGTGGTGAATCGCCCGATGAAATTGCGATTTCTATAGTATCAGAAATTCAGGCTATAAGATATGGCAAGACAAAAAATGTTCATCTTCGCATAATATGATATACATCCTTATTAATCGTTAAACAATATTTATATAAATTCATTGCCAATTGCATATTATTTTCTATTTTAAAAATGATGAAAAAATCTCAACAGAAGATTAAACAATGGCACAGGTAATATACAAAGGAATCGGTAGTGGTGATGGTTTTGCTATAGCGCCTGCGGTAATAGTTCATCGTGGCGAGTTGGCAATTCCACAAAATACTATCGATAAAGAAGAAATAGACCACGAACTAACTCGATTCGATGATGCTCTGAATATGACTACAAAACAATTAAATAGGATTAAAAATTCTATCGCTAAATCTATGGGCGAGGATGCTGCATCGATTATCGATGCTCAAATTATGGTGCTCGCCGACCCTGCCTGTGTAGATGAAACCAAAAGAATTATCCAGAAAAAAAATATCAATGCAGAGTATGCGTTCGATACTGTGATACAAAGTTCTATCGAGGCATTGAGGAATTCGAACAATTCCACTTTTGTAGATAGGATACAGGATTTTCAGGATGTCAGAACAAGATTACTCGCCAACCTTATGGGACTGAAACATCAGGTTATTCCTGCGGTAGAGAATGAATCGATATTGGTGATAAATCATCTGGCGCCATCGGAAACTGCCCACTTGTTCGGCAGTAAATATGTCGGTCTGGTGACCGAGGCTGGTGGATTTACATCGCATATCGCTATTATGTCCAGGACGATGGATTTACCAGCAGTGCTCGGTGTGGAAAATATTACCGAAAATCTCACCGATAATACTACTATTATTGTGGATTCTATGATTGGACAGGTGGTAATCGACCCGGAAGAAAAAGTGTTAAAACAATACGAGAAACAGCGCAAATTATATGCGAAAAAAATGGAATTTTTCTTTGAAGCTCGAGATAAACCCGCAGTGACCAAAGATAATATAAAAGTGACTGTATCCGCTAATATGGAACTTCCCGAGGAGGTTTTACTGGCGGAACATTACGGCGCCGAGGGAATCGGTCTGTTCAGGACTGAATTATTGTATATTCAGAAAGAAGACCTTCCCACAGAATCGGAACAATTCGAGGTATATAAACAAATAGCAAAGCAGATATCTCCCCACTCCGCTATTATTCGGACTTTTGATGTGGGTGGAGATAAATTTGGGAACATATTTCATCAACACTATGAACCAAATCCATTTCTGGGATTTCGAGCTATAAGAATCGGGCTAATGCATCCGGATATATTGAAAACACAGTTGAGAGCGATACTTCGCGCAAGTCATTATGGAAATTTGATGATAATGTTCCCGATGATTTCTCTGCCTGAGGAAATGACATTGGCTCGTGAAATGGTAGAAAAGGTCAAGGAAGAGTTGCGTGCGGAGAATCAACCATTCGATGAAAATATTCAAGTTGGAGCGATGGTAGAGGTTCCCTCGGCAGCGATATTGTCCAGAGAATTGGCTCGAGAATGCGATTTCTTTAGTATCGGCACCAACGATTTAATCCAATATACACTCGCCGCAGACCGTGGAAATCCTCGCGTAGCTCATATCTACCAGACATATCAACCCTCTGTGTTGAAATTGATAAAATTCGCTATCGATTCTGCTCATTTTGAGGGTATTTGGGTGGGAGTATGTGGAGAAATGGCAGGAGAGATGCAGGCAGTCCCGATGCTTTTGGGTATGGGATTGGATGAATTTTCTGCTGTCCCTGCTCGGGTCCCGGTAATAAAGAAAATAATTCGTTCATTGGATATGAAAACCGCTCGGCAAATCGCAGAACAAACACTCAGATTCACCAAGCACAGTGAAGTTATTTCCTATTTGAATGATAGATTGGCAGAGATTATACCTGAAAAATACATATAATAAATTAAATTTTACTTTAATTCTAAATTATAAAAGAATGGGATATATTAGCACATATATAGATAAAATCATCGAACAAATCCATGGAAAAGATAATTGTGGGATTATGAATTATTGTCAAAGTCCACAAACACATTCTGATAATATTCCTTTTCATCTTTTTCCTCCTTATTTGGTTTCACTTGTTTTAATAGCACATATCGTGCCAATTCTCACCATTTCGCCATTTAATTAAGTTTGCGAATAATTAAACTATGCTCAAGGAACTACACATAGCCTCGGAAAACTTTGCTGGTGTTCCATTTGCGCTGGTGGAGGCAGAAAGAATAGCTGGTATAGATTCCGATATAATAACACTTACTCCATCTAAATATGAACATTGTCAGGAGCAAACACTGAATTTGCCCTTATTTTCTGGCGGTATAGTGGAGAGATTGCGTAATTGGACAGGCAGTTCGTTATCAATAAATAACATACGGTATAAAGGCAGTGAAAATCCACCTGAATGGAATCCATCTGTAATGGGAAAGTTATTATTTAATTTCCGTGATAAATTGTGGACTATACCGTTATTAAAATATAATATTCCCGCAAAATTGGAAAATTATTCTATTATCACTCTCGATGGTGGAATTGGATTTTTACGCTCCGGAAAATTTGTCAGAAAATGGGCAGAAAAATATAATAATCTGGTGACTATTTACTATGGAAGTGAATTGAGAAAAAGAGGAGTTATTAAACAAATCGACCATATGGCAAAATTTGTATTCTCATTCGAATTCGACCATACACTGATTCATCC
>QNEG01000052.1 GCA_003645115.1 bacterium
ATATAGTGATTTTCAATCAGTTCGATGAATTTGGCAATCATCTATGGCACTATGAAGTGACTGGAAACACTATGCGAGAAATACTCGAAAATGAAATGGATGAAAATGATACCTATTTCGGAGTAGTATTATCTTCCGGTTCGTCTGGCACTATGGGTTGCGGAGATTTTCTCAAGGAAATATATCCGAGTTCCAAAATTGCGGTGAGCGAGGCTTTGCAATGCCCGACTATATTGCTCAATGGATACGGCGGACATAGAATCGAAGGAATAGGAGATAAACACATTCCCTGGATTCACAATGTCAGAAATACTGATATGGCAATCGCTATCGATGATGAGCACACTATCAGATTATTGAGATTATTCAATGAACCGATTGGGCGAGAATATTTAAAATCACGGGGAGTCCCCGCAGAAATAGTGGATAATCTCGACTTGTTGGGAATATCATCTATCGGAAACCTGTTGAGTGCGATAAAATTCGCCAAATACTACGAACTCGATGAAAACGATGTAGTGTTAACCGTATTCACCGATTCGATGGAATTATATCTATCGCGCACTCGAGAATTAACTGAAGAACGAGGAGAATATACCAAAACCGATGCCATCCGTGATTTCGAACTACTGGAACAATTATCCATCGATTATATGATGGAATTGGATTATTACCAGCGCAAAAGGATTCACAATCTCAAGTATTACACCTGGATAGAGCAACAAGGCAAGGAACTTGCGGAACTCGATGCTCAATGGTATGATTATAAAAATTACTGGAAAAGAATCCACGATTTAGTTCCGCAGTTCGACCGACTAATCGAGAAATTCAATTCGAGAGTGGGATTGCTGTAAATATGCTATTGAAATCGAGTTTTACGACATTCGGGGGTATTCATCTTGCGCCCCGGTTCTATAGTATATTATCACAAGGAAAAAAAGAATAATCTCGGATATGGCTTCATTCACTTTCCCATACTTTTCCACAGGGTTTGTCTGAGTTTGTATGGGTCGAGTTCCTTGTCGTAATATCTGATGAATGCATCCACTACTCGTGGGTCGAACATCTTGCCTCGCTCGGATAATATTTCTTCTCTGGCTTCAGCGAAAGTCATCGGAGAATGATATTCTCGGAACGATGTCAGCGCATCGAACACATCGGCGATTGCGATAATTCTTGCGCCCAATGGTATCTGCTCATCCTTTTTCCCGAATGGATAACCCTTGCCGTCCCATCTCTCGTGGTGTTCCGACGCGATTAACGGAATGTCCCTCATATATCGAGAAAAGTGAATTCGAGATAATATCCTATATGTCATCAATGCATGGCGCTTGATTTGTTCATACTCTTCATCATCGAGTTTTCCAGCTTTCTGAAGTATTGAATCGGGGACAGAAATTTTTCCATAATCGTGAAGCAATCCCGCCCAATGTATTTTCTCTACAGTGTCATCAGACAAGCCGAATTCTCTGGCAATTCCTTTAGCATAAAGAGCGACTCGCCGAGAATGCCCTCGTGATATAGGGTGTTTGGCATCGATAGTGAACGCCATTACATCGATAAAACTCTCGAAAGTGCTTAACAATTCGGTATATAACAGAGCATTTTCGATAGCGATTCCAATTTGGTGTGCGACCATCATTAAAAATTTCACTTCCTCGGACTGAAATTCTCCACCGCCCACTCTATTAATAGCCTCGAAAACCGCGATAGGTTTGCCTCGTCTGTTGCACAGTGGAAATACCGCAACTGCTTTTGCTTTAAAATCTACTTTGGCATCCACAGAAGGGTCGAAATGAGAATCCGAATAGACATCTGCGACAATATATGGTTTATTATTATTGAATACCCATCCAATAATTCCCTGATTGTGTGGAATCATTACAGTATGAGCATTCCCTTTTAATTTCGTCCACAACACACCCTTATCGGGATTGTATATATATACCATACATTTTTCAGCTTTCACACTTTCGGTAGCTCTTTTTATTATTAAAGGTAGGAGTTGGTCTATATCCATCTCACTTTGAAATGATGCACTGACCTCCAGCAACTTCCGATATCGTCGAACTTCCTCCTCCAGCTTTTGAAGTTGCTCGTTCACATCATCTCTCAAATTGATATCACTCGATGTATCTTTAGTGAGACCCTTGCGCAATTTTAATTAATACCTCCTTCACCATCCGAACTTAATAATACATTATTCTATATTTCGCAAGCAATTTTTGAAATAAATTAGGATTTTTGGTGAATTATGTATTATTCATTCAAATCCCACCAGGTAATTCTTGGATTTTTATTTGCTTCTACCTCATTTAATCTTCGCACTGGAGTATTTATAGGAGCCTGTTTCAATTTTTCCGGGTCCTGTTCGGCTTCCTGTTTGATTTCTATCATCGCTTTGGCAAAGGCATCCAAAGTCTCTTTCGTCTCGGTCTCTGTGGGTTCTATCATCAATGCTTCGTGCACTATAAGCGGGAAATAAATAGTGGGAGCGTGAAAACCATAATCCAGCAATCGTTTTGCCACATCCAGAGTTTTCACTCCATATTCTTTCAGGAATTCACCCGATAGCACAAATTCGTGCATTGGAGTTTCATTATAAGTAAGTTCGTAGTGCTCCGAGAGTATAGAACACAGATAATTCGAATTGATAACTGCATCCTGACTAATCTTTTTGAGACCATCGGCGCCCACAGTTAGAATATATGCATAAGCCTTAACCATCACGGCAAAGGCGCCCCAGAATGCTTGTAATTTACCGATAGAGTCCTTATTATCGGTTTGGAAAGAGTATTTTCCATTTTGGAAAGTAATTTTAGGTTCGGGTAGGAATGGTCGGAGATGTTCTTTCACCGCAACTGGACCGGAACCGGGACCGCCTCCACCGTGAGGAGTGGAAAATGTCTTGTGCAAATTATAATGAATAGCATCCACACCGAAATCGCCGGGTCGAGCTATACCCAACAATGCGTTCATATTCGCGCCATCCATATATAATTGTGCATCCACCGAATGAAGCATCTCCGCCACCTTTTTTATATCGCTCTCGAATATCCCCAAAGTATTTGGATTGGTCACCATAAGAGCGGCTAAATCCTCATCCAGATGTGGCTTTAGTGCTTCTAAATCTATTTTCCCGCTACTATCGGATTTGATTTCCACAGGTTTCCACCCGGAAAACACTATCGATGCGGGATTGGTGCCGTGTGATGAATCTGGTATTATTACTTTTTTCCGAGGATTTCCCTGCGCTCGATGATATTCGCGAATTATCATCAATCCGGTGAATTCTCCCTGAGCACCTGCTGCGGGTTGCATAGTTATGTCATCCATTCCGCCTATTTTACAGAGTAATTCACCCAGATGAGCCATCAGTTTCAACGCGCCCTGAATATATTGTGTCGGCGTCAGCGGATGCAATTTAGTGAATCCCGATAGCCCTGCCAGTCTCTCCGACAGTTTCGGATTATACTTCATAGTGCAGGAACCGAGCGGATAAAATCCCTTATCCACATGATGATTTTGGGAGGAAATCTCTACAAAATGGCGCACTACTTGATGTTCTGCCACACAGGGCAATCCGTTATCACTGACCCTCATCATACCATCGGGCAAATAACCCTCCATTTCATATTCTGGGACATCAGAATCGGGCAGTTTTGTCCCAATTCGACCTTTACTTTGTATCTCCCATAATAATGAAGACATATCTCCCTCCTTTCAATAATAACCCCCTATTCGCTAATTGAATTTGCTCGTTTATCCCCCTTGATAAAAGCAAACCTAAAGCACAGTGAAAAGTCAGGGGGTTTTGGTTTCCTTTCATTCCTAATATAATAATAGTTTTGTAATTTCACATCAATTATTTATTCCATAGGTAAGAAAAAAAATGACCCAGAACATCGTAGCAAGATTAAAAACTATAATTGCGAGTCCCAAAACTACAAAACCTTTGTTTTAAGGAATTTAGAGGAAACTCGAAATTCTAATCTCGCCCTGGCGGGAAGATTTTCGGGAGATTAAAAAGACAAAATGATTTTCTAATAATCGCGCAAATAAACGATTGTTATGACTTTTCGCTAAATTGGAAACGGTTGCAATGACATAGTGGGTAATTTTTAAGAGAAACTTTTCATTTTTTTCTTGCAAATTATACTGATATGTTTATACTTAAGTTATATAGTCCAAATAAAATATAAGGTTATGAAGCTAACTCATTTAATCACAATAAGTTTGATAATATGCCTATTCGGCACTAATAGAGCGCAAGATGTATGGTTATCCATTAGTGATGTGGGAGCTGAACGAATACGAATTGCTGTTATGCCTTTTTTCCCGAGAGTAGAATCGCCTACCGAAGAGGATTTGGAGATGGGAAGAAAAATTTCCGAGATAATCTATGATGACCTGGCTTTCTCGCCATTTTTCACCCTGTTGGAGAGTCAGTTTTTCCCGCAAACAATCCAAGATGAAGACGATATAGCCCCTTTCCAATGGGTCAGTATGGGAATTCAAGCGATAGTGCTGGGCTCGTTTAAAGTATCCGGCGCCAAACTAAAAGTGGATGCGAGATTGTTCTCGGTCAGTTCATCCAAAAGGATGTATAGAAGAAAACTGGAGGAGAAACCGGCACAATTGAGAAGAATAGCTCACGCCATTTCCGATGATGTGGTGAAAGCATTGACCGGCGAGGAGGGAATAGCTCAAACCCAAATCGCATTTATCTCAAATCGCACCGGACACAAAGAATTATATATTTGCGATTATGATGGCTATTATTCCAATCGAATTACATATACAAACTCTCTAATTTTCACACCCGATTGGTCTCCTGATGGATTTCAGGTATCTTTTACATCATACTCATCGGGCAATGCCAATTTATATGCGTATGATATATTGAGTAGAGAGCAAACTATTCTGTCTGATTTACCGGGATTGAATGTTGCTGGAGCATGGTCTCCCGATGGCAGAAGACTGGCTTTCGTTTCTACTCGCGATGGGAATTCTGAAATATATGTTATGGATGTCCGCACAAAATCATTAAAGAGAATAACATTCAATGATGCCATAGATACTTCACCCAGTTGGTCACCCAATGGGCGAAATATAGCATTTTGTTCAGACCGGTCGGGAACACCGCAAATATACATAATGGACGAGGAAGGTGGAAATGTGCATCGATTGACTTTCGAGGGCAGTTTTAATGACCAGCCATCCTGGTCGCCACGAGGTGATATAATCGCATTTGCATCACGCACCAGAGGACAATTCGATATCGCAATCATAGACCCCACTGGCGGAAACCTGACCTATTTGACATCCATAGGAAATAATGAACATCCCGACTGGGCACCGGATGGATATCATATAGTATTTTGCTCGGATAGATTAGGCAGATATCAACTTTACGCGATGCTCTGGGACGGAACTCAAATCCGCAGGATTACAAATTCCATTTCGGATAATATATCTCCTGCCTGGTCATCGAGATATAGATGGGATTTCGATTAGGAGAACACCATGAAAAATATTCACAGAACACCGAGACATCTGGAAAAAGAAAGAGAACAATTGAGGAGAATTTCTTTCCAGAGGAAATTGCGCAAAATAGTAATCGGTGTGGGAATAATAATATTGATATGGTTTTTTATCGGTGGCGATTTGGGAATAATATCTATGTTCCGCTCCATTAGGTATAGAGAATATCTGGAAAAAGTGATGGAGGCGGAGGAGAAAAAATCGTCGGAACTAACGCAGAAAATAGAAAAACTCAGCACGGATACTTTTTTCATCGAGCAAGTAGCCAGAACTAAATATGGTATGGTAAAAGATGGCGAAACGGTGTTCTTATTTCCACCAGAAAAACCTAATTCCAACAAATAGATGATGGAAAAACGAAATTTATTTAACATATTTAAACGCTATTTCCTAACTGGACTATTAGTCCTGACACCGATAATGGTTACAATATTCGTGTTCGGTTTCATATTCGTAAAGATAGACAATATATTAGGTGGATTTTTCGAATTATTATTGGGTGTGCATATCCCCGGTTTAGGATTCCTGACATTGTTGATAATGATAATATTTGCGGGATTCGTTACATCGTTCTATATCGGTAAAAAACTTTTGGATGTAGCAGATTCTGTGTTCACAAAATTACCCATAGCAAAGAGTGTTTATATTACTGTAAAACAATTACAGGATTTGATAAAAATGCGGAAAAGCATAGTATTTCATAATACTGTGCTATTCGAATATCCCAGAAAAGGATTGTGGGTGATTGGTTTTCTTTCCAGTATCGAACCTATAGCGCTTCAAAAAGATACTAAAAATCTATATCCGATATTTTTGCCCACTACACCGAATCCCACTTCGGGATATTTGATTTTCGCTTCAGAAAATGAATTCACTGTTTTAGATATACCTGTGGAAGAAGCTATGAAGATGATAGTTTCAGCGGGAATAATTGGACCATTCGAGGGCACCGATGAACAATATAAATTGCTCAAAACCCATACTAATCCGGAAGGGAGCAATTCGAGCACTATCACAGATACTGAAAAATAGACGGCATATCAGCGAAACAATATCTATAATTTCTAAACTATACAATATCACTGGAACAGACCGTGCACTACTAACAAATATAGTAAATGGAGTAATCAAAAATCTATCCTTTCTGGATTATGGATTATCCAAACTATTGAGTGCGGGAAGATTTCCCTCCACCGATGCTACTAATGCTCTTCGAGTCGGTGCATACCAAATTTATGCTACTCGTATTCCCGATTATGCCAGTGTAGATACTACGGTAGAAGCATTGCGTTCATTGAATGCAAGTCCCGGCGAGATTTCATTGGTAAATGCAGTGTTGAGAAAATTCATTCGGAAATGGAAGTATATAAAACTTCCCGACGATGACCTGAATTACCTTTCCATAAAATATTCGCACCCGCAATGGTTAGTTAGTCGCTGGCTGGAAAGATACGGTAAAAATATTACCGAGAAGATGCTATCCGCCAATAATGAATCACCACCGAGAACATATCGGATAAATATACTGCGAATTGCTCCACAAGACTGTAAATCTAATATGCGAAAACAGGGTATCGATTTTTCAGAGACAGTATTCACAGAATATTTCGAATTGAATGATAAAATTCCTGTAGAGGAATTTAGCTTATTTCGAGACGGAATGGTCAGCGTTCAGGATGCGGCATTCGGCATTCCAATCAGAGCGCTGGAACCATCGCAATCGGCTATGATATTGGAAATCGGTTCGGCTCCAGGAGGAAAAACTACTGACATAATAGAAAAACTGGACGGAGAAGTAAAAAATTTATTCGCTGTGGATATTTCATACTCCAGAATACGATTTATATTGGAAAATGTGGAACGATTAGGACATCCCGTTCCTAATATTATAGTTGCCGATGGCAAATCTGCACCATTCGAAGCGGGAACATTCGATAGTATATTCATCGATGCGCCTTGTTCCTCGCTGGGAATAATTCGGAGACATCCCGAAATCCGCTGGCATAAAAAGCCCGATGATATACTAACGATGGCGAAAATGCAAACAGAATTAATCCACAGTGCAGTAAATCTTCTAAAATCCAATGGGACACTCGTATTTACTACTTGCACCACCGAGCCGGAGGAAAATCAAAACGCAGTCCAAACCATAACCAAATCGGGAATGAAAATAATTCCTATCCCCGATGTGCCATCACAATTTCTGGAATCGAATGGAACAATGGCAATAACTTATCCTTATCGTGATAATATGGATGGCAGTTTCACTGTTCGAGCTAAAAAATTAGGTTCTTGTTAAAAAAGTTGGTTAATAGAATGCGTTGATAGTGAGCAATTTCAGGTATTGCAAATCTTACTCCGTATGTTGGGGCGAATAATCATTCGCCCTTACAGTATTTTGCATAATTGGCGATGTATTGTATGCGCCCGAGAACTTTTACAGCAAAGCTTTTGATTACTTTGAGTCGCGATTCCACTACTTCGGGGACAAACATTTGAATTTTATTTATTGCTCGGTGGTTCTTTTTGCGCATCAGCACTTTTTTTGCGCCCTCAGAAAGATTTTGTGCGATGAACAATTTTTCGTAATTATTCATCTCGGCAATTTTGATCCCTATCCCGACGAGTCGGGATTTGTCCCCCTTGGTAAGGGGAGTTAACCCCCTAATTCACTCCGCTTACGCTCCGTGAATTTTGTCCCCCTTGATAAAGGGGACAGAGGCGCGTCAGCGCCGAAAGGGGTTGCTGAAAATTTTTCCGTCTCAACAAATGCTTCTTTCGTCTCCAACATTGCATTAAACTCGTCCAAATCCAAATGGAATATCTCCAAAGATGTTCAAGCACTATTGGATATGTGATGTCAGCATACTTATAAAATAGGCGATTTGCATCATAGCGTGGACTCCCAGAGTAAAACTATCGCCTTCCCGGACACTGATAAA
>QNEG01000053.1 GCA_003645115.1 bacterium
ATGAAGCGTTCGATTTTGGTATCGCCATAATTGAAGATGGAATGGGTTCCATATATTCACCGGACTATGTAATCGGATATGCTTGCGATGTTGACCACAGCGGCGGGAACGGATTGCCCGGATTGGGAAAAATATCCCAAAGCATTGCGGAGAAGTAAAACTGGCAAGGGGTTTAAACCCCTTGTCCTATTGGTTTCGCTGAGTATCATAGCCAGTGAAAATATAATGATAATAATATAAGATTTGTTGGAGTATTGGAGAGAATAATTATGGTTCGATGAAATACGAGATTACTTTTTCTTTTTCAGTATTTTTTCGACCTTTTTTATATCATCCGGGACATCCACGCTAATTAAATTCTTTGCTTCGGGAATTTCCACACAGTGAATTTTCATTCCGTATTCCAATGCGCGAAGTTGTTCCAGATTCTCCTCCTGCTCTAATGGAGTCGGTTTCAGTCGAGAAAGTCTCACCAAATGTTCCCACCGATAACCATATATTCCAATATGCTTTTTAGGACTCACTATTCCATTCCTCTGATATGGCACTACTGCTCGAGTAAAATAAAGTGCGAAATCATCGATATCGGTAATAACTTTCACCGAATTGGAATTTCGCGCCTTATATTTAGAATTAATAGTGGTATATGCGGTAGAAATAGCAGCCTGCGGATTAGCGATTAAATCCTCCACTATTTTATCGATAATATTTCCAGTAATCAAAGGTTCATCGCCTTGAATGTTCACGATTATATCGAACAAGTGAAGTTTTTTTGCTACTTCTGCGACTCTCTCCGAACCATTTCTGCAGGCTGGAGAAGTCATAATAACATCTGCGCCATTGTGTTCTGCCACTTCTGCAATTCGTTGGTCATCGGTAGCGATTATAATATGGTCTAACAACAAAGATTCTGCTGCTCCTTGATAAGTCCATAATATCAATGGTTTCCCGAGTATGGGAACCAGCATCTTACCGGGAAACCGTGTGGACGCATATCTTGCCGGGATTACTCCCAATGCCTGCATTTTTCACTCCTATTATGTTTTTTATTATAATATCTCCGGTGTAATGAACAAAGTAATCACGCTGGTATTTACAGTTTCCGATTCAAATCTGAACAATCTTCCTATCAATGGTAAATCTTTCAGCAATGGGACACCATATTCGGTTTCCTGTTTCTCATTTGTTATCAACCCACCGATAACAATCACATCTCCAGAATCCACATTTAAAGTAGTTTTCACAGAACGGGTGGTCAATTCATAACCACCAGCGGCGTAAGCATATCCACTTCGTTCTATATTCAAATCTAATGTAATTTTATCTCCCTTGGTTATTCTGGGAACTACATTAAGTTTCGTTCCAACTGAAATCATAGTGGTGATAATATTTCCAGCTTCATCTTGAGTATTTATTGGAATCTGTTTTCCGGAAAATATTTCTGCTTGAATATTATCCATAGTAATAATATGCGGTTGATCCAAAATTCTTCCTTTACCTTCAGAAATAATAGCGGATAATCTGGTATAAATAGAATATTCACCGGAGATAATCCCCCAGGTAAAATTACCCATACTAGCAGCGGCTCCAGCGCCACCAACTTGATTCATATTGGCGGACAAAGTAACCTCGCCATCCACTTTTTCTCCCTGCCAATTGACACCTAATTCATCCAATTTGGATTTATCGATTTGGACAATTTGACAGGTAATTTTAATCTGTTTCCCCAGCATATCCAGAGAATCTATCATAGCCTCGACATCGGGGAACTTTTCGGGCAGGTCGGATATAATCAATGAATTGGATTCGGCATCCACAACTATTTCTGCGTTATCGGACAATGTAGTTTGAAGTGGTTCCACCAATTTATTCGCAGAAACATTTTTTATTCGGAAAATTCGAGTTTCTTTATCTTGGAGTTGTTTTTCTTTCTTTATATTGTCGATAATACCAAATTTTTGGGTCCAGTATTTATCATTAGATAGGATATAATAATATCCACCTCTGCTGACCGAGCGTAGATTATACAAATCGAGTAATAAACTATAGAATTGGCACCATGAAACATTTTCCATTTTCAATGATATTCTAATATTAAGTTCTGGGTCCACCACGATATTAATTCCTGCGGTATCTGCCATCAATGCATAGACAGCGTGAATATCTGCATCCTGAAATACTAACTTGTTAAAACAGGTGCACAGCGGATTTTCTGAAACCCCGCCCTCGACACATGGACTACATTCAGCGCAATCATCAGGGATTCCTCTATCCATTGTGAATTCCTTATTCTGAGAAAAAATATTATTTGCAAACAATATGAACAGGCAAATAATTATTTTCAGTCCATTCTGTTTCATTTTTTATTCCATTATCTTAATTATACAAAATTTAATCTATCATTTTGGTTTAACAAGCGGAATTTCCACTTTTCGAACTTGACCGAATTCTACTAGATCGAATTTAGCGGATGTATCGGTAACAGCAGTGCAAATACCGTCTTCGACAGTATCACCTGGCATAATAACAAACCCGAAACCGGACTCATCCTGCATAAGCGCTACATTTTTTTCACCCATTCTGACAATACCCACCACGGACAATTTTTCTACGATGGGGACAGGTTCTTTGCCAATTGGCGCTTCTTTTGTAGGTTTTGGTGCCACAAACGGATCATCGCCTCGCGGATTATACAACACCATATTCCTTATATATTTAGCTACCTCGATAGTTTCCTGATCCGCAGTAACGCCTTTATAAGTTAGAGTTTCCGGGCGCATATACACAGCCAATTCCTCTGGAATTTCCTCTACCTCCAAAGCTACTTCCGGGGAAATAGTATCCTTCACTGCTACTGTTTCTGTAACCACAGATTCCGGGACAGCTTCCTCCACTACTTCGGTAGTTTCAGTGGTTTCTATGACTGCGGCTTCCGGTGCTTCTATTCGACCGGTAGTCCATTTTTCTACTGGTGGATAACCGGGTGTATGAATAGCTATCATTACTCCCTCGGGATGAGAACGGACATCATAATTTTTCGGCATTTCCACTAAATCGAGCACTATTCTGGCTACATTGTCTGGTGCAGATTTATATTGTGAACCTCGAACCGCCATAATTATGCCAGGTGGAACCTTGAGATATTCTTTCTTATCGAGATTATATATAGCGCCAAAGAAATCTACGCCCAATTTTGGCGGATTATCTATGTAGAATTTCTTAAAATCAGCTACATCATTGGTAAATATCTGGACATAAGTGGTATCCAATGCGGTATGAATGCTAATTTCGACAATATAATATTGTGCGCACAATAGAACCGGGCACAATAACAAAATCGGCAATATGTATTTCCATATTTTCATAATTACGATGGTTTATATTCGCCTTTTCTTTTCGGTTTTTTCTTATCCTTGGTGGTTTTCCTTTTTACCTTAAGCTCCTCGATTTTAGTAATTCTCTGTTCAGTTTCCATATGATGTGCCAGAATGGTCATAGAAGTAGTTATAGAAAATTTTTCGCCACCGGTTTTTCCAATTTTAACATCTTTCACCAATGCAGTGAATGGCAAATTAGCTACCAAACTTAAAAATTTGCCTAACCCGTGAAAAGTTGTGTTTATTCTAATCTCGTATGGGTCCTGGAAATAATAACCTGCGTTTTGTGAGGGTTTCTGTTCAATTTTTAGTAATTTTGCATCTGCTTGTTTGACTGCAAGATCGATTTTTTTTAAAAAATCTGTCAAATCTCGTTCTCGTGGTAGTAGTTCCTCAACCAGCTTATATTGAGTGAATAACCTATTCAATTCTGCCCATATCTGTTCGATTTTAACTGCACTCCCTTTCGCACTTATCAATTCTCGCTTTAATTTTTCAAGCTCACTTTGTTTTTCATCTATAATCTTTTTGTTAGCACTGTAAGACATAGAATTCCATAGATACAAAACCAACAGGAATAACACCACAGTGCCCACTATCTTTAAAAAAGTAGGACTCTTATAATCTATTTTAGAAATATCTATCATAATTTAGTAATTAACTCCTTGAAACATTTTCTTTGCTTCTTCCTTGCCATATAAACCTAATTTTTCTCGTGTGCTGGACACGATACTTGTATGCTTTTTCTCGCTTATTTCATCAGCCTTTGCGGTATCTACGACAAATTTGCCCAAAGTATCTGTTTCCATTTCTCTACGCAAATTCATAGTGATGGAAAATGAATAACCAGATACATCACCGATTTTCTGTTCACTTATCGGTCCTACTTCCACATTCTCGAATGTTTTCGATGACATTAAATTTATAAGATATGTTGCTATCGCTTTCATAGTATATCCTTTACATTCTGATATAAAAGTTCCTGGAGACCTCTCCTCGAATTTTTCCAGCCACACATATTCGGGTATCAATTTTCGCAATTCGGACACAATCTTAACCCATTGTGCTCGTTTATTCTCCAGTTCTTGAACTGCATTCATTCTTGCGGTTAGTTCCTTTTTCAATGTTTCCGCTTCTTTCTGCATTTTTATCTGGTCTTGATATTTTTCCAGTTCCAATTGCACCGATGCGATTTCACTATCCAATTCAGCAATTTTGGTCTGTTGAGAGAGAGAAATAATATACAGCAATATTATTTCTCCTACCAGAATAAGTAATCCATAAATCAATGTCCTATCGATAAATGGAACCTTTTTCTTCTTCCGCAATTCTGCTGGAAGAAGATTTATTCTAATCATACTATCTCCCTCGCTCGTAAAGCCAAACCAATACTAATCGCATAGACAGCTTTAGCAAAATCTATCGGCATTTCACCGAATACTGCCTGGTCGAATCTAATTCTGCCTAATGAATCTATCAATTCACAGGGAATACCCAATCTATTGGATAATGCATCCACCAGGAAAGTGATACCGAGTGCACCACCTGAAAGAAACACTTTTTGCACTTTAGTTCCGCCGGTCATATTTTCCAAATATGAAAACGCCATACTCATACCTATACCCAGGTCCTCGGAAGCATTATTTACTGCTTTTCTAATAGTAGGACTTTCATCCATAGGGACCTCACCGAGCATTAATTCGGCGAGGTCGTCGCTGGACAAATGCAATTCTGTTTGTAGTCTATCCCATACACCTCTGGCAGCATTGGAAATATCCCTTATGCTAAATAATCTTCCATCGAGTATAAATGCGGCATTGGATAGAGAATGTCCGATATCCACCAATGCGATACAACCCTCCTGTGGGATATCGTGATTGAACTCGAATAGGTTATACAATGCGATAGAATCGAGGTCGATGAGAATGGGGACCACCCCGGAGTCCATAATAATTCCCACATAATCTTCCACCAATTCATTTCTTGCAGCCACCAACATAGCCTGAATGTGTTTTTCATCTTTTCCCTGTCCCAATTCAAAATAATCCAGCTGGACACTATCTATACCTGTGGGGATTCTCTGTTCAGCCTCCACCATAATGGATTCTCGAATTTGTTCTTCTGGTTTTCCTTTGCCAGTAGGAGTCCGAATTTCCACTCTATCCACCAAAACCTTATGGCCAGAAAGTGAAAATGCCACTTCTGTGATATCCGGTGCCACTTCATCCACCAGACTTTGTAAAGCAAAAATTAATCCCTCTCTATCTCTGACATCTTTATCCACGATAGTTCCGTGAGGTAATGGTCTTTTACCGGCTTTCACCAAGGAGACATTTCCTTTTTCGTCAGAGTGCAGGACAGTCAGTTTCACCTCGAAACTACCAATATCCAATCCGGCGACATTTTTTGCTTTTTTCTTTTTAGCGAAAGGCGATTTTAATTTAAATTTCGATAAATCCATTTTTAAATTCCGCAATTTATTCTATCTTATAGATATACATATAAATTATAAACCTATTTGTCAAGTATAAAATGCATCTTAATCTAATTATTATAGAAAAGTAGAATTAATATTATCCGATTAATATAGACCGCCATAGCAATACTGCCATCCCGAAAAACATAAGTGCAGTTAGGAACTTAATTAGTGCTGTATTTTTTTTGAGGAAACCATTCAATTGTTCAGATGTCGTTCCCATATAACTTATCACAAATACTACCAAAAGTGGAATAATGAACATAAAGTTATATAGAAGCAAATATAGGTGGGCTTTCATTCTCAATCCGGGAATACCTAATACATATATAATAGTGGGAAGATAGACTTGTCCGGTGCAAGCTAATTCGAGAAGACTCACGAAAAAACCGGTAATAAAAGCTGCTACTAAAAAATTCCTTTTAGTCTTGCGGGGTTCATTCTCGGCTATTATCACCCTGTGAATTTTTTTCTTCAATTTATCGGGTAGTTGAAGAGTCATTTCGCTGAGTTTTCCTTGCTTTGCCTTAACAAAATCGATAATGGATAAGATGCCGAGACCGACCGCGAGGACACCGGTTAAAATATATACCCATCGAGCAATAATTTCAAAAATCGGTAATGAAGCGAGGAATCCAAGAAATCCTGCACCGACCGCATAATAAGTGATGAACACTGCAATAGTATATGCTAAACCCACCAATAATATTTCATTCTTTTTCCTTTCCGCTATAGTTAGGAATGTGATAAAGAAAACCAATGCGCCGAAAGCACAAGGATTAATTCCATCCAGAAGACCAGCCACTACGATTGGAGCTACATTAAATCTGGAGAATCTGGCGGTAATTCTTCGCTCTGCCGAAACCAACTCATCTGGAGTAATATCCTCCCATAAAACTACATTTTTACACTTATCACCCAATTCCTTAATCTTTTTTACCAACGGAAAGTAAAAATTATTTCCTATTCCTTGATACCCATAGATAAATCCTGCATCTTTTATAAATACTGCCGGTGTGGCAAGTCGATATTCTTCTTGGACATTGTTCCGTTCGCAAAACGCCTCGTGTAAAAGCTTACTCTCCGGTTCGGCAATATCATACTTCTTATAAACTATCACTGCATTTATGTCGGATGGTGGTCTTTCTGATAATAATCGTAAATCGTGTTGGACTCTATCACAGTGAGCACATCCCTTTTCCGAGAAAAAGATTATATAAACAGTATCCTTACGGGAGCGAGTGGTCTCTTGCTTTGCTACAACTGTGGTCTCGGGAATTTCAACACCGATGGTTCCTTTTTCGAGGGGATGAGTTTCCGGTTTATCCTCGGGTTTTTCCTCGCTTGCTATATGCGAAGTTAATTCTTCCTTCTTTAATTCTTTTTTCAGAAGTTTAACAAAATTTTTCTTTATCTCTTCGTCTCCACCCAAAACTTCATTTCCGATAAATATTACTGGTATCTCATTGTCAGAATCGCCAGCTTGAGCTTCTCTTTTTAGCAATAATTCATAATTATCCAGGTTATCCTCGATTTCATACTTGGTCAGATTCACTTTACCTTCATACTTTTTAAGTATAGGTGGCAAGAAATTATTAATTATCTCTTCACAATGCTCACAATACTTGGAATAGAAAAACTCTACTTCGACAGCATCGCAAAAAGAGATAAATAGTGCTAATATAGTGAATAATATTATTTTCTTTAGAATATTGCACATTCCGATATAATTGTTACTCACCGCCACCAAATACGGGGACAGTAATCCGTGTCAATTCATTACCACCTTTGTCCATAGCAGAAACCGTAAATGATGCTCTAATTATTTCCTCGGGTGAAATATCATCTCTAACTGAAACCTTAATTGTAGCTGTTCCCCCAACTGGTATGCTAATGGCACTATATTGGGGTTCATCGGTTCCCTCGGAAGTCCCTTCGATGATTGGAGTTTTTGCTCCGACTATCCAAGGTTCTTCGAGAAATACCTCATAATAATCTACTATCTGGATTGTTACATCGTTCTCTGAAAGATTCTGAATTTTTACACTATCTACTCTATGAAAATCATTGACATTTCCCAGGTCAATTTTTCGAGGTTTTGGGGTAATAGCACGAGGTTTTACTGTATCCATATTAGCGATAAAAGTAATTTTCTCCGATGGTCGAGTGGGATCATTAGTAGAGATTATAGCTGCTTTCGATGTCTTGTGAAAATATCTGGTGCTATTAAAAATAATGGTTATAGTGGTTTCTTCTCCCGGTTCCAGGTGCATTTTCTTAATAGGGGCGGAAGTGCATCCGCAGGTAGTTCGAACACGTTTTATCTCTAATGGTTCATCGCCAGTATTTTTTATCACATATTCGTGAGCCATAAATGTTCCCTCGGGAGCGAATCCAAAATCGAAATTTGGTTCCTCGATTGTAATTCGTGGTCCCTGTTTCTCCTGTGAAATAACTGTCCCTATGGTGATTACTAACAGTAAAACCACAAGAATAAATGGATATATCCTTCGCATAATCCCTCCTTTTTTGCCTAATATAAAAATCATTATAAAAATGCGAATGTCAAGCACAAATTAACTTTGTCTATATCATACA
>QNEG01000054.1 GCA_003645115.1 bacterium
AAAAGAGATAACGAGAGAGAAAAATTTGTTCCCAAGGAATATTGGACATTAGAATTGTTGCTTCGGGCTGCTACCGCAAAAAGCAAAAGTTTTCCTGCCAGAATTACTGAATACAAAAATAAAAAATTGGAAATACCCAATAAACAGGAGGCGCAAAGACATACCGCTAATGTAAAGAAAAATGTTCCTTCTGTAGTAAAATCGGTGGAAAAGAAAGAAATTAACAAGAATCCTTTTCCGCCATTTATAACCAGTTCACTTCAAATGGAGGCTTCTCGGAAATTGCGATTTTCCTCCAGGAAGACTATGCAAATAGCTCAACAATTATACGAGGGAATAGAAATCGGTGAAAAAGGACCAGTCGGTCTGATAACATATATGAGGACAGATTCCGTTCGTGTGGCAGATATTGCCCGAAATTCCGCACGGAAATTCATTCGAGAAAATTATGGCCAGAAATATGTGGGGAAAATAGTGTATAGGAGCAAACGCGGTGCGCAGGACGCTCATGAGGCTATTCGTCCCACATTCGTGCAGAATACACCGAAAGATATAAAGCAATTTCTTTCCATAGACCAATATAGACTATATGAACTAATCTGGCGACGATTTATAGCATCGCAAATGTCATCGGCAAAATTGGAAAGGACATCGGTAAAACTTGCTGCTGGCGATTATCTCGCCGAGACATCAGCTACTCGTGTCCTGTTCGATGGATTTCTGAAAATATGGAAAATGCAGATTGCGGAGGACAAGCAAGAAGAGAAAATAAAATTACCGCCACTAAAAAAAGGTGATGAAATAGCTTTGAAGGAAATAAAACCCGAACAGCATTTCACCAAACCACCAGCGCGATATTCCGAAGGGACACTGGTGCGGGAATTGGAAGCACAGGGTATCGGTCGTCCCAGCACCTATTCGCAGATTATTTCCACATTGCTGGATAGAAAATATGTCCATCTGAAAAATCGCCGATTGTTTATTACAGAACTGGGAAAAGAAGTTAATTCATTACTGCAGAAAATGTTTCCCGATGTTTTCGAGGAAAAGTTTACTGCCAAACTGGAGGAGGAATTGGATGAAATAGAAAAAGGCGAAAAAGATTGGCAGAAAGTATTGAAACAATTCTATGTCCCATTTTCCAAAAAGTTAGAGAAAATCCAACAGAAGCGAGATGATATTAAGAAGGGATTAATCGAGGATGCGGGAAGAAATTGTCCCCAATGTGGTTCTCCTTTGGTGATACGTTGGGGTAGATATGGAAAATTTATTGCCTGTTCTAATTTTCCGAAATGCAAATATACCGAGCCATTGGAGGAAGAAGAAGAATTGGATGAAAAATGTCCCCAATGTGGTGGTGAACTCAAAATAAAACGAAATCGTCGTGGCGGAAAATTTATCGCCTGTTCAAACTATCCCAAATGTAAATATTCTCGACCATATTCCACTGGATTGAAATGTCCACGGGAAGATTGTGATGGAGAGTTATTAGAATTGATGTCCAAGAAGGGGAAGACATTTTATGCCTGCCAGCGTGATGATTGTAAGTTCGTGGCATTCGATGAACCGAGTGAAAAAAGTTGCCCGGAATGTGGTGCCGAAACCACTTTCATACGAACCACCAAAAAAGGAACTACGCGATATTGCGCCATTTGCAAGTGGAAGGAAAAAAGTGAATGACACTTTCTCTTGGTGATTAAAGACGAGTATATAATAATATTAGAAATGTGTTTTGGAATGCATTTTGTTGGGTAATTCCATAGAATAATTGCTATTATAGAATATTATTTTATTTGAACCTAATCAAGTTTTATTCGAAGGAATTTTGAAGGGAATCACCAAGATTATACCTATGATATCGATTTCGAATAATTCATACATCCGATTTTTTGAATTCTGCGACCAATCTATCGGCTATTCTGGTTGGTTCGGGTATTCTGTATTTTGGAGCGCATTTCAATGTCCATCGGCGAGCACTTTCCAGTGAAATCATATTCCCGGGACTTATGAATACAGGTCTAACATTGGTTCTAGTTCTTAATACAATACCGATTTTTTCATTATGATAAGTCAGCCAACTCCACTGTCCTTTTTCTACTCCTGGGGGATTGTATTCGCCAACCAATTTGCTCTTTGCCACTCCGATAGTGGGAATTTCCAGAAATAAACCGATATGAGAAGCCAGCCCCAATTTTCGAGGATGAGAAATCCCCTGACCATCGAGCATTACTACATCGGGAGTATTTTCCACTTGTGCAAATAATTTCAGCAATAGTGGAGCCTCGCGAAAACTTAAATATCCAGGGATATAAGGAAATCTTACTGCTTCTTTTCCACGATATATTTTTACCACTTCGAATTTCGGGAAAGTCAAAATAACCACCACCGCATAGGCGATACCATCTGGTGAAAATGCCATATCTGCTCCAGCGATAAGCTCGACTTGTTTCAATTCTCCAGTGAGAATTATCTTGTCTGCCAGTTTCTCCTGAATAGCTTTCGCATCATCGACAGTTAAATTTTCCCAGCTGTGAATTCGATTAATTTTCATTATCACTATCCCTTTTTAAGATGTGTGAAATAATATCTTCTCTTGCCAATTGGAGATGACTGCCTTTCCAGTATATTTTTCCGCACTTTTCACATCGCCAGAATTTCTGGTGAGTTAGATATGTATATCTGGGGACGCTATCCTGAATTTTTACTTTCTCTGCCGGTGAAATCTTGCCATTACACACCGGGCAAATTTGTAATGAAATTTCAGGTAGAATAGAGAAATGATTGGTGATTTCTTGCAATTGCTTCCAGAGATTATTAGCACGGACTAAATATGTTACCGAACCACCTGTCCTGGCGAGTTGGACATCTCGAGTGAGCAATATTCTACCCTCGATTAGCGCAGTGAAAAGAATATCGAAATCTTCAACATCGGGATTATAGATAGTGTCGTATCCGAACAATCGAAGCCATCGTGCTGTCCTGCCCAGCATTACATCTGCTATAAATTTTATTTTCCCATCATCCATAGTAATCAATAAGGATACATAAAAGTAATGTGCCATTTTCGAGAGAATTGTTCCGGGTCGTAAGGATGCTTTGATACCACCATAGCATAATCCACTCTCAATGGACCCAATGGAGTAATAAATGCCAATCCCATACCAGTGCTTGCTCGAATGTCATTTGGATTCACATCTTTCCACTCGCTCCAGACCTGTCCCAAATCTATAAATGTATGTCCCCATAACTTCCATATTATTGGATAACGAATTTCTGCGGAGAATAGGAATAAAACTTTTCCCCCCAGCATTGTTCTCAATGTGTCTTGAGTTCTTGGACCGATGGATAATTCATCGAAACCACGAACAGAATTAGCGCCACCGGTGACCAATCTATTGTGGATACTGACATCTGTTCCCTTTTTAGTTTTTCCCATCACAGCGATTTTAAGCCGATTTGCGAAAATCGCATCGCGCCAGAAAGGAATACGAATATATCTGCTCCAGGTGGAACCGATTTTTAGATAATGTTCATCTCCGCCCAGTGGACCGCCTACGAAATCCGTATTGAATCTCACCAGCGAACCAGCTCGGGGCATCAGTGGGTCATCTCTGGTATCACGCTGATAAGTATAATTTAATCCTCGAGAAATAACAATTCCCTGTTCCTGTTTGATTTCATCGGCTTCATCCTCGGGCACACCGTAAATATCGGCGCGCTCATAAGTTATTCCGCCGGAATGAGTGAACACTCCTATTGATTTTATCAAATTTAAGTTTCCGCCCATCTTTTGCACCCGATATGGATATTGTAATGTCTTGACTCCCGGCTCGAAATAGAATGTTAAAATGGATGGCAATTTCTTTCCCAGAGTCCACGGTTCGGTGAATTTGAATTCATATCCGTGAGCGAGGAATTGCCATCGGCTAATCAGTTCTGCTTCCGCAGATGCACGAAACGTAATACTTTGACCATTACCGAAAATATTCCTATGTCCCCATTCTCCCACCAGTTCGGTGGTGAAGTCATATTGCTTGCTGGCACCGAGATTAAATGAAAATCCATACCAACCTCGCTTATTTTCCACTACACTTATCAATACATTCACCGTGTCGGGGTGTTGGAGTGTATCGATAAGTTCGACAGATACTATTCGAAACAATCCAGTAGAATATAAGTCTTCTGTGGTCTTTTTCATCGCAGAGCGAGAATATAAATCCCCTTTATTAATCACAGTTTCTCTTCGAAGCAAGAATTTTTTTGTATTCCGAAGACCCTTATAATGAATATCACCAAAATATGCCAGTTTTCCGCATTCTACGGTAAAGTGAACATCCACGGTGAAATCGTTAGTGTCTTTTGCCCATTCCATATTTACCGAGTAGTATGGATATCCCATATCGGCTATATAATTTGCCAGATTATTTTTTGCTTGTTCGGCTTTGTAGGGTGAAAATATTTCGCCCTGGTTTATTTTCAATGAACGGTATAGTTCACCTGTGTCCATATCGGGAGTAATATCTATTCCGATATAATCGATTCTATATTGTGTTCCTTGTTCGATTAGTATATTTGCTACCACCTTGTTGGTATCCGTTGCCAATGGGTTCAGTCGATAATTAGTTTTCACATCCAGGAAACCCTTATCCTTATACATCGATTCGATAATTTTCAGATTAGTCTCGAGCCGACGCTTATTCACCACAGGATAATTGCCGAATATGCTATGATACCACTTTGGTTTTTTTATATTCAGCGCAGATAATAATTCCCATTCGCTGAATTGCTGATTCCCCACGAACTTCAGATTTACCAATTTTTTCTGTGCAAACACATTGGTGCACAAAATCAGTATCGCAAAAAGAATTTTCCAATTATTCTTTATGTTCATATTTCGGCTTTCGTTTTGATATAAAATAAGGAATGAAATAGAATTAGCAAATTATGAAATGTTCGGGGACAAGTTAAAGTTTAGTATTCCTGCCCAGAACCACAACTATATCGTATTTGAATTTTGTGCTCTCATACAATCTTTGAGTTCCTGGAATAATTTCGGCGATTTCCTTTGCCATATTTCGAGCTCCGGGCTTGTAATATATTTTTCCCTTATATAGATTCCGCTCTTTTTTCGTATTCCCGATATCTGCGACTGTATATCCCTTACTCTCGAGTAGTTTCTGTGTGCGAGCAGCCAATCCATTTATCATAGTGCTATTCAATATTTGAATGGTGAAATCTTTTTTCTTACTCACAGGTTCTGATGTTTCGATTTCAGCGATAGGTAATAATTCGCTGGGAATTAGTGCAATATCATAGGGAGTATTTTCTCCATTATCGGTATGTATATATATTCCATCGTTGTTCCAGAATGGACCGCCTTCGTTATTGTTTTTTGTGCTGGTCAATTGCATCAATGACTTACCATCGGGATGTATCAACCAGATATCCGATGTAGATTTTAATGGATTTTCTCGACAGAATGCAATCCATTTACCATCGGGAGACCAACTGGCGTAAAAATCATTATCGGAAGTGCTGGTCAATTGTTTCTTTTCTCCCGAAGATAGCATAATGGTCCATAAATCCCAGTCATTGCCATTGTAAGATGAATATGCAATCTTGGTTCCATCAGGAGAAAATACCGGAAGCATTCCAAATGTAATGATTTTATCCTTTTTTGATTGGATATCTCGGAGTATTATTTGAAAATTTTCCGGGCGAACATTCTCACCGAGTGGGCAAGTAATATAATAAGTCCACCAATGTGGGTCGGAATATTTTGCTGAGGTATATGCGATTTTGGAACCATCGGGAGATAAATTCGCCGCAAAACACATTCCATCGTCGGAGTCTATTAATAATTTCGGCTCTTTCTCGGATAATGAAAGTTCCCAGATAGCGATTTTTTGATTTCTGTTGGAATCGAAAATTATAGATTGGTCGTCGGGACCCCAGACAGGATGGCAATTCAACGAAATATCATCGGTGAGCATAGAGAAAGATAATCGCCTTCCCACTCGAAATATAAGTTGTATATCGAGTTTATTGCTATCCAACATAGCCACTGCCATAGTGGCTCCGGATTTGGCTAATGTAAAATCATCACTGGAGCGAGAAATTATATATTCATAGGGTATGGTCTCTTGATATACTTGCTTTCTGGCAATATTATTTTTCTCACAATGTGAACATTGTGTGAGCAAGGTAAGAGTGATTATAGATGATAGGAATATATTCATTACTAAACTCCCTAAATGATTTTCCAGTGGTTTGAAAAAAAAGGGCGCCCGGAAAAATTATGTAGCGCCCTTATTTCCATCGATAAGTTCGAATGAAATATCAGGGGTCATATTTTAATGCATCCTCGGGCATATTGAAAATAAGCACAGTTTGACAGGGTTCATTATGTCCGGTTCCAGCGCAATTTATGGCAAAATCTTGTGGTTCCTTTTTCTGCCATCTGCTCCAGTATTTATCCTCATCTCGGTCATCCCTGGTTCTTTTAGATGTAAGAATATTCTTAAGTTCCTCGGTGCAATCTGCACGCCACTGAATTTCACCCATACCGCAAAGAACCGCACATTTAGTAGTGACCATTCCGCTATAGCTCAGCGAAGCAACATATCGTCCGATAGGTAGATTTCGGAATATAGCGACTTGGTTGCCAAGATACATCGGGATTTCTTTAGAAAGATAAATTCCATTCGGTCCCCATATTTCCAGGTATCCAGTAGTTCCATAATAATAGGTCAGTGGTTGACTGACGATAACTCCTATCATCAAATCACCATAGCCTTGCTCACCTTCGTCATATTTACAGGCGCATCCGTGGAAACCCATTATCGCCACAGTTACGACGGTCAGCAAAAAGAAAAACCTGTTAAGGCGCATAACCTCCTCCTTGAATGAGTAGTCTTCAATAAATAAACTATTGATTAAATCTGAATTGTCAAGAGAAAAATGTAATTAGTTGTTATTCAATGGAATACAAATTTCGTTTTTTAGAAGGAGCCAGAACAGACAATCATTTTTCACCAGGAACTTTGACTACTTTTTGCACTTTTCCTGCTTTAAGACATCGAGTGCACACACGAATTTTTTTCACGGTTCCATCGGGCATACGAGCTCTTACTACCTGTAAATTGGGATAAAATTTCCGCTTTATTCGATTATTAGCATGACTAACAGTATTTCCCGTCGTAGTGGATTTTCCGCATATTTCACAGGTTTTTGCCATAATTTTCTCCCTATGTATAATTTTAATTATTCTCGGGGCGAGAGGATTTGAACCTCCGACCCCCTGGTCCCAAACCAGGTGCGCTTCCAAACTGCGCCACGCCCCGCTGAAATCTAAAAATAAATATACACCAGACAGACATTGTCAAGTGTTTTCTTTTAGCACGAACGAATTATTTTTTACGAAATTATCTGCGAGTGAACCGTTTCTTGAACTCATTTGTGAAAATATTATATATCCCTTCGGTATGCAAGACTATTTTCAATTCCTTTATACTATTCGTATTCAGCAGGACATCTATAATTTGTTCCACCATAGCTATAGCGGATTCCTTTGGTGGAATTTTTGCCATCCCGGTGCCGAAAGCTGGAATAGCCATCGAAGTAATTCCCAGTTCATCTGCTTTCATAAGTAAGTTTTTAGTTCCCTCCCGGATAGTTTCTGGAGTGGGCATAAGATCTTGTCCCATTATCACAGAATGCAGGACTTTCTTTATTGGAAGTTCTCCAGCGGAAGTGACAGCTATTTCCCCGATGGATAATGGTCCCTGTTTCATAGCTTCGGACTCGATATCGTCTCCAGCTTTTCGTTTAATAGCATCGGCGACTCTGCCACCCATCCATAATCTATCATTTGCTGCCAGTCCAATAGCCTCCACAGTCTGTTCAGATATATCTCCCTGCATTATAACTATTTTTGTGTTGCCTATTTTTAGTTCCATTCATTCCTCCTGTATCCTATTCTTGTTCTACAATTCTTGCCCGAACTATCCATGCATTCGGATATCCGAGTTTTTTTATCTGAGCTAAAAGTTCCTCGGCATCATCAGAATTACTACAATTACCAATTCTTACTTTGTAATATGGTGGATTGAATTCAATATACACTTTTTCATCCAATTTCTCACCAATTTCTTGTGCCACTTTTTCTGCTTCATCCTGTTGAAGTGTGGAGAATATTTGTATTTTATACCCCCATCCGCGAAGTCGGCCGGTTTTTTTGTATTCCCCACTGACTAAATCGGAAACATTTTTTTCCTCGCTTTTTTTCTGTTCGGGCGGTTCCTTGCTTTTCACCACCGAGGATGGAATTTCATCCGCAGGCTCGGGAATGGTATATCTGAAAAGCTGGTTATCATTATTCCCACTCTGCTGTTGGAAATATGCGCACCCTGAAAATATCATCGCAACAAGAA
>QNEG01000055.1 GCA_003645115.1 bacterium
ATGCAGTATTACCAGCTTCATCGGTTACCGAAACAAGAGTAATATGGACAGTATCGCCATCGCTCAATCCGCTGGGTGAATATATTAAACTATCATCCGAGAAATTTAATTCGGGGGCATCGATACCCACTGTATCGCCATCTATTACCACTACGATGGAAGAAACATCTATTCCAAAATAATCGGAAATAATCCATATCGCCTGCTGGTCATCGCAGGCAGAAATTGCTCCCGCTATGGGAGTCAATAATTCTCCCTCTGGCGCAGTCCTATCGATGTAATAATTATAACATCGGTCGAATATATTCGGTTCACACCAATTCACTAAATCCTGTGCTGTGATGCAGATTTGCACGCTATCGGTATCGGCGAATGAAATTCCGCTGATATCCAGTTCTACACTATCTTCGGTTAGGGAAAATGGAGTGGGAGTTCCATCCATTAGGACCTCGATGGATTCTGTATCTACTCCCGCAGTGATATCTCGAAGCACGCATAGCCAATAATTCTCGATAAATTCGCCATCTGCGGGGAATAGAGAATATTCGAATGGCGGAGATGTATCGATAACAATTCGCCAGTGTGGATAAGCCGAGCCGAGATGACCGAGAGTATCCGCCGATTCCACCACGAAAAATTCTATAGTATCGCCATCATCGAATGGAGAACTGGGGACAAATGCGACAGTAGAATCATCGAGAATGAACACCTCGACGGATGGCACCGAATATTCAGAACCATCCACAGAAATAGAAGTCGCCGACCAATCGATACCATTATTATCTCTGAGCCTGATTATTATACTATCCTGATCGCAGGATGAAATAGCCTCATCGGGCGGAGAAAGGAGTATTGCGAGCGGACCGCCTTCATCCACTCGGAAACTCCAACAAAATTGTTCGGACTGGTTTTTTCCACAGGCATAAGCCTCATCGAACACACTATCCACGCAGACTGTTGTGGTTTCTCCGCCTGGAAGATAAATACTCAATGATGCCAAATCCGCCCATAGCCGACTGCCATCCCAGTTCAAGTCGCCGAGAACTGCTCTAACTGTATCCATATCATTGATAATCATTCTTGCCCAGTATGGATAGATTCCTGAAGCATTATCATCGATTTGCACGGATATAATCGGTGTAGCGGATGACACCACACCATCGTCGGGCGGGTCAGGATTGGAAATTTCCGGTCCGGTAGTATCGAAACCTACCCACCAGGTAAATGGTCCCGTAGAATTTCCCAGTCCATCCTCTACCGAGGTTACCTCCACCGGGAATAATTCTCCCTCCCAAAATGTAGTATCCGGGTCGAAGCGAAGATATGTTCCACTCAGCGAAAGATAAGGTGAAGTAAGGTCGATAGGTGTTCCATCTATGTTAACCTGCACCGATACGCTATCCACTCCTGCGGCGTCCCAGACTGTCCAGATTATCATTGAATCGATACAACTGACATATACCGATTCTGGTGGGAACATAAGATTCACCTGTGGACCACGATAATCGAAATAATAACTGAAACAATATGGAGTCATAGTGTTTGGAGTGCACAGGTCTGGGCTATCTTCGGTATTTTGCACACAAATTGTCAAACTATCGCCATCCAGTGGAGTTATCCCCATTCCTGATAGAGAAAAGCGCAGGCTATCGCCATCATAGTTCATATCTCCACTGGGATAGGAATACATAAATGGACCTATCATAAGTCGTATAGTAGTGGGATTGACACCGGACAGGTCATCGGTCAATGCCACGGATATATCGGCATCGCCCACAGAGAAAAATGTTCCATCCGGGGGATTGACTCCAGAAGCATACGGCGGAGAAAGGTCTATTACAAATTGCCAAGACAATGGCACATCCGAGCTGGATGTTCCCACAATATCATCCACCGATATTAAAGTAACAGAAATAGTATCACCGTCGGACCAGTTTATGGATGGAATAAACCGTAGGGAATCATTGAAAAATGACAATTCCGGGTCGGCAGTGGTATAGGTGATTCCGTCCACGGTCAGTTGTATGGAGGATTGGTCGATTCCATTTCCATCAGTAATAAGGATGAATATCGGTTGATTATCACAAGCGCTAATTTGACCATCGTTGGGTTCGAGGATTTCTACCACCGGACCCTCCGATGAAATCAAGAATGACCAACAACTATCGGACATAGTATTAGGCGAACAATAATCGGGATTATCGGAAGCTCGAGCACAGACATCGATAGTATCGCCATCGGCAAAAATTACTCCGCAGTCGGGAAGTGTCAATGTGGCGATAGAGCCATCCCAGGCGAGACATCCATCCGCCATAGTGAACACAGCGCCAGTTACAGTAAACACGATAGAGGAATCTCTAACTCCACTGCCATCATCGGAAAAGCCGACCTGGATAGTTATTTCTGTATCTGGCACCACTGCTCCAGGTATCGGAACTGTGGAAGTAATATATGGTGGAGTGTAATCTGTATGGAATGAGAACACTAATGAATCTCCGCTCATAGAATTTCCGGTGTTATCGGTGACTCCCCATAAAACGACAGTAATTTCTCCCTCCGGGAATGGAATCGGCGGATAAAATTGCAACAGCGAATCGCCGATGTATATCAAATTAGTATCGGATAGGATATATTCATCGCCATTAACTCGCAAATGTATAGATGAATTGTTCACATCGAAATCATCGGTAAGATGGATGAAAATATTTTGGTCATCGCAGGATGAATAACTATCCGGGATTGGTTCTATCACATACGCCTGTGGACCGAGCAAATCGAAAGAATACATAAAACAGGCAGAATCTCCCGCATTCGGTCCGCAAAATTGAGGCAATACCATATCATCGGCGGAGTAGCAAATTTGGATTGTATCTCCAGATGAATATGATAATCCAGCGGTGGAGAAATCTACGGTGACCGTGTTTGTTCCTGGGTCATAAGAAACACCCGAACTCAACGGGGAACCATCCACTGTAACAGTAATAGATGCTGACTGGACACCTGCGCCCACATCCTGAATTTCTGCGATCAGTATCGGCGATGATTCGGATAGCATAGTTCCTCCGGGCGGGTCTGCGGAAATTACCTGTGGACCGGAAATATCGATATAAAATTGCCAGGGACCATCGCTTGTGATTGGATTTCCTGCAATATCCTCGGCAGCGCTGACCGATACGATTATAGTATCGCCATCCAGCCATCCACTGGTGGGATGAAAATATATGGTATCATCGATAATCCACATCTGCGGCGATAAAATGGAATATGAAACTCCCGACACCAATAATCTCACCGTGGAATCTACTATACCGAAATTATCGAACAATGCGATAATAAGTGTTCCCGATTCACAGGCAAAAAATACGCTATCATCAGGACGAATAATTTCTGCAGTGGGACCGGTCAAATCCACATAATATTCCCAGCAACTATCTGGTGAAAGTGCATTGGGCGGACAATATGATGTCATATCTTCCAGATAGTTGAAGCAAAAATCGATAGTATCGCCATCGGAAAATGAATATCCCAGCATACCTAAATCGATTTCGAATGCGGGGTCTATCCAGGAAATTCCAGGTAGCATCCCTATATATGGAGAACCCTCCACAGTGATTTCGAAACTGGTAGGGTTCACTCCTGAAGTAGAATCGGCAAAGTAAAGTTGGACTATCGGCGATGGCGACGACAGGAAACTTTCCGGTAGCGGGTCGGTATCGAACCACACTGGCGGAGATAAATCCACTATGAATGTCCAGATATCGCCACCGGTAGTGGTGTTTCCCAGTGAATCGGTAGCGTGAACCACCTGAACAGTGATTTCCTCGCCATCACCGAAAGGCACTGCGGGATTATACATAGCAGTATCGCCATTCATAGTGATTTCTCCAAGCCAGGCTACCAGTGTATCATCATTTACTCGTATTGCGGTGCTTTCCGGAAGTATCCCTTGTTCATCGTATATATAAATCCAGATATCCTGTTCTGGGCAGGATGTCCAAGCACCATCCAATGGGCGAAGTAAATCCGTGGTGGGTCCAGCTAAATCTATCACAAAATACCAGCAGGAATCAGGATTAGTGGTATTAGGACCACATAGCGATGATGAGACTTTATCGGAAGCACTGACAAAACATACATCCACAGTGTCGCCATCACTGAACGAGAGTCCGGCATCGCCACAATCGAATACCACTTGCCCGGTGGACCAGGTGCATCCCGGGTCGCCAACAGAATACTCTACTCCCGCCACTCGAATTAGTATAGATGTAGTATCGACTCCCGCCATATCATCCGAAACCCAAAATCGAATGGTGGGTGCAGAACTGGAAACATCGCCACCGTGAGGCGGATTATACGAAGTTAATTCCGGTGGTTGTGTGTCCATATAAAATATCCAACTATAAGTCGAAGAGATATTATTTCCCAGAGTGTCATTTAATGTTACCAACTCGACTGTTATTGTATCACCGTGAGCAAAAGATGTTGACGGAGTGAAAATCAAGGTGTCCCAATTCCAGGAGATTTCTGATGAAGAATCGAAATATGAAGTTCCGTTTATACGGAGTTGCACCGATGTCTGGTCGATACCGTCGATATCGGAAGTATAGATTTTAATTGTTCCATCATCACAAGCAGTGATAGTAGATTCTGGTGGATAGACCATATCGGCTATCGGTCCGGCGAGGTCTGCGATAAAATATGTGCAAGTATCTCGCCAATTGGGTCCACAAAATTGTGGCAGTATAGAATCGCCGATATGCAGACAGACCTGGACAGTTTCGCCATCGGTGAATGACAATCCAGTGAATGCGAGGTCGAAAGTTAAATCTGTTCCATCCCATGAGAATCCACCAGGATATGGATAATCATATCCCTGCACATTTACGGTAGCGGAATTTGGGTCCACGCCAGCACCGGGATCGATAAGTGTCCATAACACTACAAGATATAATGGACCGAACCGTGTTCCCGGATTGGGCTGAACATCGGAAACAAACGGCGGTGCAATATCCACATAGAACAGTCCGGAAATAGGTGTCGCCAGTGGGTTTCCCAGAATATCCTCGGCAGAAAGCAATGCCCAATTCACCTCCTGACCATTTGTCCAACTGGAAGACGGAGTGAAAACCAAAGTATCATTAGAATATGTCATCTGTTCCATCGAATCGTAAGTGGTGCTTTCGACTTGTAATTCGATAGTCATAGAATCTACTCCACTTTGGTCCCATATTCGGACAATCAATTCTTGGTCGGGGCAGGCAGTATATTCGCTATCTGGTGGCAATATTAGTTCTGCTTGTGGTCCGCCCTGGTCGATTCTAAAACTCCAACAATATGGCGAGGACATACAATTCGGTCCACACATTTCGGATGAAACAATATCGCAGGCAGATTCCAAGCAGACATCCACTGTATCACCATCACTGAATGAGATTCCTGCATCGGAGGGCGAGAAAGTCAATCTGGAACCATCCCAACTCAATGCAGGGTGTGGATATGAATAATAAGTGCCATCTACCTGCATTTGCAGAGAATTAGGGTCAACCGTGGTATATTCATCATCGATAGCAATAGATATGGATGGAGTAGATGATGCTACCGTAGAACCATCGGGTGGCAGAGTAGATGATGCAGTGGGTGCGGATTTATCCACATATATACTCCATATAGGAAACGAACCGACAGTGGCGGTATTTCCCGCATTGTCCTTTACCTGCACCATTCTCATAGAAATGTTGCCCTCCTGAAGTGTGCCGATAAAATAAGCGGTATCGCCATCGGGCGATGCATTAAAATCAGGCGATTCACTCACCAACGGGTTCGGAAACACTCCGGTCAATGACATCTTTATCAGCATAGTATCTACACCTGAGTAATCGATAAATCCGATTACGATGGAATCACAGGCGGTAGTATCGCCCTCGCTGGGGAATATCAAATAAGCTCTCGGACCGATACAATCTTTGATAAATGTCCAGCATTGTTCGACATCTGTGGTATCGAACCAGTGCGGACCACATACCAATGCATTACTAACACCATTAGACACATAATCTACCGCCTTTCGAAGACAGGCAGTGATGGAATCTTCATCATCGAATGCAGAGAAATAACCCCAGCGAACGAAAAATATCGAATCCTGATAGACAAAATTAGTATCCATAGATGGTTGCCAACAGTAGCCATCAGAACGATTGGGCGAACAGTTGTAATTATTAGCATCGACACACATACATAATCCATCATATGGTATTCCGGATGTGGTATCCATCACCATTACTGCTATACTTCCCACATCGGCACAAACAGTGGTTCCCGGCGGTGGATATCTGGTTTCCGGCAGGAAAAATGGGAAATTGAAATCCATATAAAATTCCCAGGAATAAGAACCCGCTTGTAGTGGTAATCCATCGGTGGTATTGGCTTGCTCCAGAATGACATTCACTGTTTGTCCATTGGAAAATGAAGTAGCAGGAGTGAAAATTAGCACCGAATCATCCACCCAATCCAGTTGGGAATGAGGCCACAAATATAATGTTCCCTCCACTCGAAGTTGTATAGTAGTGGTATCCACGGGGTCATCATTTTCATCCACGATAGCTATTCGAATAGTTTGGAGTGAACATCCTGCCCATCCGCTATCGCTGGGTATAAACATATTAGCAGTCGGTCCCGGTGGGATTGCATTAGCCAAGCCCAATAAAATCAATATGATACATAAACTTAAAATTATCTTACCCATATATCCTCCTAATTATACACTTATTAAATATATATTGTGTAAACTTAAAAGTCAAGGCGACGATTTGAATAATTGTCTGCTTTATACAGTTGATATCTCAATGGGAACAGCTACGCCATAAATAAACATAGAAACCGCAGATACACACAGATAACAGATATTATTTGTCAGCCGTGTTCATCTGTGGCGAATCGGTGTTTTGGGGTTAACAGATTATCCCGCCGATATGAAATGATTGACAAAGTTCATTCAATCCATTTAATTTATTGATATTGAATTGCACAATTCTACAGCATATTGTTCGATTCAGAAATAATTGTAGAAAAAGTAAGGTTAATAAAAAATATTTTAAACTATGATACCGATATCAATAGAATTGGAAAATTTTCGAAGCTATATCGGTCCGGAATATATTCCACTGGACTTTGCGCCTTTCTTTTGCATAGTTGGAGCGAATGGCTCGGGAAAATCATCCATAATAGAGGCTATGTTGTGGGCATTGTTTGGGAAATGCCGTGAGGGTGCTAATGCTGTGCCGATTCGCACCGATGCCGAACAAGTAAAAGTAAAATTCGATTTTAGTATAGAAAATCGCCGATATAAAGTGATTCGCACAAATGGTAAATCCGGTCATAAACTGTGGTTGAAACAATATGATACTGAAAAGAAAAAATTTATCGAACTGGTGAAATCACATCGATTGTCGGATACTCAAAATAAAATAAAAAATATTCTCGGCGCAGACTATACTGGACTTCAGATGGCGACCGTTTTTGTCCAAAATGAAGCATCGATTTTTTCTACTATTATTCCATCAGAGCGAAGAAAAGTTCTGGCTAAATTGCTGGGTATCGAACGATATGAGAATATCAGGAAGAAACTTCATCAGAAGGTATCGGAAAATCGAGTCAAAACGGAGTCGTTACAATTGCAATTAAATCTTATTACCGAACAGATTGAGAAGATTTATGACCCACAAGATGAAATCGAGCAGATAAAATCTAAACTTCACTCTATGGAAAACAAAAGAAAACAGTTACAGGAAGAATATCGAGATATAATTCAGAGAAAAAGTGAACTCTCTGCGCTAAAAAAGAATGTGGATATGCTGGATAAAACATTACAGTCGAAATCGGCAGAGAAAAGAGATTGTGAGAATTCATTGAATAAGTTGTTCGCCGAGAAAAAATCGAAACAGGATATAATATCAAAAGAAGCGCAGATAAACATCGAATACCAGGAATATAAAAAACTTGAAGAGAGAAATAATAAATTGATAAAAATCAGTTCTCATCGAACTGAATTGATTGAACAAATTTCAGAGATTAAACAGAAAATTTCTGCTGTGAGGTCTGAACACCAGAATAAAATCAGTTCGCTGAAGGGCGAGATAAGTCATATCGAAAGGGAAATCGAACTACTTTCAGAAAAACTTGGTGATAAAGATGAAGTTGCCGAAAAGATATCGGAATTGAAAGTAGAAAGACAGATATTAAATGAATTATCCGCAAAGAAAAAACAATTCGAAGAATACAAACATTCTATC
>QNEG01000056.1 GCA_003645115.1 bacterium
CTATAATATTTATCTTACTGTTCTGCGGGATGATATGGAGTCAGTCGGATACTACCGCTCCGATTGTTTATTTCATTTCACCGGGACCGAATGCATTTTTTTCCTGCGATTCTGGAATATTGGTATTCAAGATAACCGACCAAAGTCCAATAGATTGGATTAGCAGTCATTTGGATATGTTCGTGAATGAAAGTCCGCCTGTGGTGCTGGCGGAAAGTCTGGCATCTCCACTGGATTCGTTTTATTATTTCATCCTGCCATTTTCATTATCCGATGGAGATACGGTGCGGTTGGCTTATTTGCCTATCTATGATATCTGGGGGAATTGGAGGAATGCAAATTTCTTTTTCTATGTGGATTTGTTTCCACCGGAAATTTCACTGAATTCTCCAGGTGAGGGCACATTGCCGGATACACAATTGATTTTCAGCGCTAATTTAACCGATGAAATGGCTGGTATAAATATAGATTTTAGTTATGTTTTTATCGAGGTTTACGGCACGGATAACTGGGAAAATTCATTTTCACTATCCTCGCCATTAGCCTATTTTTCAGGTGAAACTTTGATTGTGGATATAAATCCTATCGGTCCAATTTCAGGTGGTGATACAATCGATATCTGTATCGATGCTGCAGATAATGCTACCGGCTGTGGCGCAAATAGAACCGATACCTGTTTTAGCTATAACTTGCCATATACTCCACCCGATATAGAATTGATATATCCATCTCCGGGAGCAATAGTAGCAGGTTCATGCAAGGATTCTGTGGTTTTTAGGATTACAGACACAGATTCCATAATCGATATATGGATTTCAGTGGGAAGTGATACATATTGGATTACCGATGATGAAATAGTTATGACTGGAGATAGTGTAATATTTTACACATCCGATATTTTCGACATCAGCACATATTATTCTATTAGGTTGCATTGCAACGACATATATAACAATATTTCAGAATACACATTAGGATTATGGGTAGATTTGCTTGCGCCATTTATTGTTACAATTACTCCAGCTTCGAGCTCCTTGGTCACCGATACCATAATTACAGTGGATATTCAACTGGTGGATTATATCTCCGGAATCGACCCCACATCATTAGCGCTCACCGTGGATGGAATGTCCACACCATTTTCATTCGATTCTGCCACCGGATTTCTATCATTCCAGAAAGCATATATTGGAGTTACCGATACTATGAGTGTAGTTATGAATGTCTGTGTCAATGCCAAAGATAATCCCGATTATTGTTTCAATTATATGGATTCCTGTTTCACTCTAATTTATTATATAGATATACGGGGGACGGAATTTTTCCCTCCCGATGGTTCGCTAACTGCCTGTATAGACCAATCGTTAGCAGCAGCATTGTATTCATTAGGTGGAATAGATTCGGCTACTGTATTGCTCACCATACAAAATTTAACCGATGGAACTATATTGCTGGAAACCGACCTGGGGGATCCCAGATTTAGCTGGACAAGGACTCCAGCACCTCATTTTGGCGTGATGGATAGTTTCTTTTTCAATCCAGAACCGGGGTTTTGGCCCGATGGAAAACAAATTATGTGCAGTATTTATGGATATGTCCACCATATCGACCATACAGGTTATGAAACTTATAGCTGGTATTTTTATACAGATTTTTCTCCGCCATATCTGCAAGCGTTGATTCCAGACCATGGCGAAACTGTCCTATTCCCACAAGATACTATGTATTTTAATTTCGGTGATGAAACTGCTGGCGTGTTGGAAACTGCTATTTCCTGTTCGCTTTTTTACAATGGAAATCCATATCGGATACCATTTTCCGCATTGATAAGGATAGTCGGCGATACTCTGGCACTCCCTATAACTAATTATGGTATCGATATTTCTGGGTGTGATTCGGTTAGATTTTGCGCTCACGCAATCGATGCGGTCTCGGCACAATTCTGTGGTCCTAATGTAATGGATGAATGTATATCGTTTACCACAGATTGCACCGTTCCAACGGCTGAATTATTGACTCCAGTTAGTGGACTGGCATTATCTTGCACATTACAAAACATCGTGTTCCTGCTGCAGGAGGATGTCAATCTGGATTCTAACAGCATTAATCTAATCATAAATAATGACACTATTTCTATGGATGATGTCCGATTTTCCATTTCTCCATCGGGGACACTAACATTCACTCCCGATGTTTCCTGGAGCGATGGCGATACCGTGACTGGTTATCTGAATTCACTTTGCGATATGCTCGGAAATTGTAATGAAATAACTCCATTCAATTTTATAGTGGATATTTCACCGCCGATTATCGACCCCATTTATCCACTGCCAGGTGCATTGATAGCCGATTCTTTGGTTGTTATATCCATAAAAATTAAAGACGAAATTACTTCACTATCCGGTTTCGGTATATGGGGCGATTTGACCGGAACATTTACTTATTTTTCGGATAGTTTATTTATATACGACCCCACTGGCACAGGGACTATTTTCGGTCCCGAGGATACTATTCACATCGGTGTTTGGGCAGCCGATAGCCCAGAAACTTGTGCGGTCAATTTTGATACTTTGGAATATTATTTCGTTGTAGATGCGATTGGACCGAGAATTACCGAAATCGATTCGGTGATAGGGAATTACACTTCCTGTGATGATAGATGTATATTATTCCATTTCGAGGATTTTACCGGACTGGATTTGTTTTCGGTGAAAGTGTATTCATCGCACGAGTCGGAAACATTAACATTTCTATCGCCACAACTCGAAATATCCCCAGATTCCATCGCATATTGTCCATCATTCAGTTATGCCGATGGCGAGACAGTTCGTATCGTGGTGATTTCTGGTAAAGATATCGCAGGGAATGAATTTTCAGCTGACAGCATAGTGGAAACCTTTATCGTGGATTTATCTACACCACGAATAGAAACTATTTCTTTATCTCCGGGCGAAACACTCGCCACTACCGCACCGAATATATTTTTCACCGTGTTCGATTCCATAGCTGGAATATACCAGGAACTATGCACTTTATGGGTTTATTCCCCGGATATCGACACTATTCTAATTTACGGAGACTCTGGAATCGATTTCTATGATGATACTGTAGCAGTCTCATTTTTTGATACAGACATTAGATTTCGGGGCGGTGATTCTGTCCAGATATGTATTCGAATTGCAGATTGGATAACGGATTCGCTTTGGGGTTGTGATAATCATTGGGCGGATACCTGCACATACTTTTATATCGATGCCAGCCCGCCTATTGTAGCTCCTGCTCGCCCCGGCGATGGTGCCATCACTTCCTGCATCGAACAGACTGTGGATTTTGTTATCGCCGATACGGAAGGTGTAGATTGGGACACTGTGGTAATCGTGATAAATGGCGAGGTTTATAGCATAAGTAGTCCAGAATTGGAACATATCGGGGTTTCGGATACCGCAAGATATACTCCAGCAATTCCCTATGAAGACGATACTGTCCAGGTGTGTGTGATATATGCTCGGGATACTATCGGAAACGAACTCGAGGATAGTGTTTGTTGGTATTTTTATATCGATACTATCCCGCCGGTGGTGATTCAGGAATATCCCTACGATGGCACATATATCGGAAATCCAACCCCAACAATCTGGGCGACAATGGATGATACAATCACAGGTTATGTGATTGTAGATTCAATCCTGCTCGGTGGTATATGGTATCCTACTGATGGTTCGGTTACTGATTCTTTTTTCTATGAAATAGTAGATTCCTTGTCAGAGGGTGCGAACATTGTTTGCATTGCGATGAGAGACCAGCCAGATTTTTGCCCGCCAAATGATACAATATCCTGCTGGCAATTTTTTCTGGATATCTCTTCGCCAATTTTGCAAATAGACCCGGAAAACTTGATTATTTCTTCCTGCGACTCGATGCAATTTTTCTTCGCAGGATACGATATAGATAGCGTGATTTTAGTGGATATAACCAGTAATGGCACATTCGATTATTCTGTGGATACACCTTCCGATACATCACTACTGGGAGAGGGATTTGTTTTCGCACCGTCTGAAAATGAAACTTTATATGTTCACATCACATTATCCGATAGTTTTGGGAACATAGTTACCGATTCGATATCATTCGCTTTCGATTTGTCTCCGCCCGAAATAACATTCTTATCACCACCCGATGGAGATACCCTATTCGAACAATCGCCGATAATGAGTGTTCTAACAGAAGATGAATCAGGTGTCCGACCGGATAGCGCAATTTTTATCATCCATAATGATTTCTCCAATGACACATTTTATTATTCGGTAGGAGAAATCGAATATGCTGATAATGTGTTTGAAATTTCACTTCAGGACTTGGGATACATACTTCCCGAAAGAGGATTTTCCACAGTAATATTTGATGATGTTTTCGATTCCGTATCTGGAAATTATGATTGTCCGATAAGATATTCCATTCCCGAGTCGATTACTATTTTCATCCAGGATGATGATACTATTCCCCCCGATATCGATATCGGAGAGATAGATTCTGCCTGGTGCGGCGGAACATTTATTCCTCGATGGGAAATATACGATACATTCTCTGGAGTAGATTCTACCTGGGTCTATATCAGCGAGATGCCCGATTTTGTGATTACAGATACGCTAACACTATATGAAAGTTCTGCAAATATCTGGGAGCCGGAAACATCGCTATACTTTGCATCGGATACAATGTGGTTTATAGTCTGTGCGGTAGATTCCGATAATGATTTTGGCTATGGCTTCGATACCTCACAAGCTTGCTCCGATACTATGTTTTTAGTGTGCCGAAAACCATATATAGAAATTTTGAATGATACCCTTCATTTCGGCGAAATTTGTATGGTGGATAGTTCGAGAATTCTGGAGTTCGGGATTTACAATCCGACCGGAGTAGATATTGTTATAAATTTCGAGCAATATGGCGATACCGCATTTATATTCGATGAGGATACAGTTATCATACCAGCTGGAGAAATTGGATATTTCCCGGTGGAATTTATGCCCATACTGGAGCAAATGTATAGCGGTCAGATACTGGTTAATATTGGATATGCTGAGGAAATCGTTTACTTACTCGGTGAGGGAATATTGTGTCCATTGGGATTCTCCGCAGAACCGAGAGTTATTACACCAAACGATGATGGATATTATGATTTCGTGTTATTCACATTCCCATTGCGAGGAAACAATAAGGTGGAAATTTTCGCTAAACATTTTAGTCGGGTTAGGGTTATCCAATCCGACGAGCTGAGATTGATATGGAATGGTCTGGATGATAAAGGAACTCTTTGTCCGCCAGGTGCATACATTTTCATCGCTTTCGAAGATGGACAAATAATTGAAAAGGGAATTATTATACTGGCAAGATAATAAATTAGTTGGAAAAAGGATAAAAATATATTATTGATAAATTAACCTCGATATAAGAGGAGAGAACAAATGCGGAAATATTTAATATATATCGGTTTGATTGTTCTTGCTGTTGGATTGGTAATAGGAGATGAATTCCGCTGGAGTGCGAAAAATACAGCTATGGCTGACTGTGGATTTTCACTCCCCCTGGATGCAGGTAGCGTATTTTATAATCCAGCATTTGCGGGCGCTTATGGGAAAGGTATCTTATCCATCGGATATGGTCTCCCACTTTCTGGAATTGAAAGTAAGGCAAAATCTGGATATTTCTCCTATGTGCGACCATTGAACTGGAACACTGGAATCGCAGTTCTCGGCAATATAGAAAATATCTCATCTTATCAGATATTGAGATTGGGGGGAGATTTTGCATACAGGATAGCAATAGCCGGAACTTTATCTTTAGGAGCGGGAGTTAATTGGATTCAACGCAGTTACGAACTTCCGCCAGATGACCCCTTATCAGGACGAAATCCATCTGCATTATCCTTCGATTTGGGAATGTTATGGCAACCTAATGATAGACTGGCTTTGGGAATATCTGCGATGGATATAAACGAACCATCGCTGGCTATTCAGGAAGATGCGCCATCGTCGGAATTACCGATTAGATTTAGTGCTGGGCTTTCATATAGAATAATCCAATTTTTCATTCCAGAGATTGCAATTACTCATCGCTCTTTCGTGGTGGGAGAAAAATCTAATCCAGAATACAGAATTGGTTTCTATGGCGGTTTGCCATCTAATGTCCTGTTCTGGCGTGGCGGAATTACTCCCGAAGTATTCAATCTCGGTGTGGGATGGCATATATCCGCAATTTTCGGCGGTATGGATATCGATTATGCCTTCGGATTACCTACAGAAAGTTCACTTCGAAATGCAGGCGTCACTCAACACTATTTCGGTATCACTATTTATGGCAGACAATCTCGTATTAGAAAAGGTGACCTGGAAATGGTGGATATGAATATTACTGGGAAATTCAAGTCCGAACAGGAAATAGAAATCACAGGGTTAGTTTGCAATAAAGGAAACATTTTTCATCGAGGAATTTCCTGTGCATTGGCAATTTACGATACACAAAAATGGAAAGTAATATATCCGACCAATTACATCGATACTCTTGCGCCTAACCAATACACTGAAATAAAATGGGTATGGAAACCACGCAAGGAGGGAAATTATGTTATTCGGTTAGCTGTGGATGACGATGGTAGTGCAATCCCTGATATTTCCGGCAGTATCGATGAAAAGAATGAAAAAAACAATGTGCTCATCAAAGAAATAATTATCGGCACTGCAGATACTATAATATTGGAACCGAAAACTTCTATACTTAATGCTACTCAATTGATTATCAAAGTGGAGGAGGAGCCGGTAGTTCCTGTGGTGTTTTTCCCTCCCGGTTCAGATAATATAGATGAGTATGGAAAACAAATATTGAATATAATTTCTCGAAGACTTGCTAATAATCCCGATGCAATATTGACAATTTATGGATATTATGATGATTCTGATGGCGATATTCAACCGGAAGTTATCGCTACTCGTAGAGCCGAGGCGGTGAAAAATTATATGATTGCAAATGAACCAATATTGGATGACAGAGTGTTTATCAGTGGTTCACACGATATGGAAAAAACTCGTTTGAGCAGTAAATATAGTAAAGATGACCCTCGAGTTTCTCAAGAAAATCGCAGAGTAGAATTTTCAGTGGGAATTAAAAATGTAGATACATTGTCGCTGGGAAAAAACGATGCAATCCAGTTGATGAAAAATAATGAGGAATTATTACTGGTGATAATTGGCGAGAGAACTAAATCAGAACCAGCAGGTAGTGGAATTGCTCGAGCAAATTCCATAAAACAGGAGCTAATCAACAGAAATGCCGAGTTAGAGAAGCGAATAATAGCCGAGGAAGAAATTGGTGAAAAGGGCAATATAAGATACAAAATCGACCCCGATGGAATCATAGTTCGTCCACGAGAACGATATCCAGTCTCTGAACAATGGAAACAACCAGAACCGCCTCAAAATGTGATATATATCGATAGAATTGGATATGAAAATGTAAATCACTGGCAGATTAATATCGAGAGTGAGGACGGCAAATTAGTTCATACGATAGCCGAGGGTTCCGGTTCTTTGCCGGATTCTATCGTATGGGATTGGAGCGTGGGCGAGAATAGATTCCTTGCACCGAATAACTCATATGCTCTTACTATTTCACTGGAAACCGCCGAAACCAAAAGAGAATATCGCTCATCACAGAAAATTCGAGTAGTCCCCCGACAAAAAATCGAGGCTATCGAGAATATGCTGCTGGTAGAATTTAATTTCGATGAGACCGAACCGGTCTCACATTATCTAGAGAGGAGATTATTTAATTTCGCTGAAACATTTGTGGCTCGAGCGGACTCGGGATATATTCAAACAGCCGAAGTGCAAGGGCATACGGATAATATCGGGTCTGAACGAAGAAATATGGAACTTTCCAGGCAAAGAGCTGAACGAGAATTTCACATTATGCGAAAATTTATCGCATATTTTGCAGGTGTTCATATAAATCAGTTGGATAATTGGTTGAAAGAACATAATTGTTCATTATCTTACAAAGGGTATGCCTGGGAGCAACCATATATATTGCGTGGAAAATTAATCGGCGATAACGATACTCCATATGGCAGAAGCATAAATCGACGAGTTACATTGGAATATTTTTACGAAAAAAGTATTGGAAATTAAAAAAATGGGGATTAAAGAATATGAAAAAATTTAATTATATACTAATATTACTAATGAGTTTCGAGATGGTTTTTGGATTTGGACTTTCATTCAAG
>QNEG01000057.1 GCA_003645115.1 bacterium
AGTTGGAGAAAGTATATCATCTATTTCAGGAGAATAATATCCTTTCAAATTCATTATAGCGTCGGGATTTCTACTTAAAAAAGTGCCATATACTCGAATCAAATAATCCAGTGAATTCGAGTCTATTTCTGCTGTTTCTGGGTCGAAAAAATAGACATTTTGTATGGATGAAAATGATATCGCCTGTGAAAAATATGATGGCAATTCACATTCATTGGGACTGATATCCACATATATTTCGGGTTTCTGTGGAGTGATATCTGCCTGTGCTAACACAAAAGAAATTGTAAACATTGTCAGAATTAAACTGCGCATAAGTGCTTATTTTTTTTCGATTAAATACCTATAATACTCCGGTCGTCTATCTGTCATAACATTATTTCTGGGAGTCACATTTTTATCGTCCGCTTCAGCAGGATTTATATCCACAACTTTCACAGTTTCCTCGTTTTCTGATGCTTTAGCGAGTATCTCGCCCCTTGGAGAATAGATAATACTTCCGCCCGTGAATTGCAAGGTTATTTCATCTAATTTTTCGCTTCCTGTTCTATTGGTCAGGATGATGAACATTCTATTTTCTACTGCTCGAGCGAAACTGGCTTTCTGACAATATGGCAGGACTAAGTTGGATGGATGCAGGATGATCTGTGTTCCCTTTAACATAAGCACTCGATAAGATTCTGGAAATATCCAATCGAAACATATCAGCATTCCCAATTTTGCACCTCGAAATTCGAATGGCTCATAATCTATATTTCCCGGCTGAAATATTAACTTCTCTCTATCGAACAGATGAATTTTTCTATATAGATGCCATTTCCCATCGGGTTGGACTGCGATAGAAGAATTATATAATTTTTGGTTATGAATTTCTGGAAATCCACCCACTATAAGGCAATCATACTTTTTTGCCCATCGAACCATAGCGTAGAAAATTTGACCATCCCCTGTGGGTTCTGCTAACTTTCTTGCATAATCTGCATCGGGGAATAGATATCCCGTAGCGAACATTTCTGGCAGAACAATCACATCGCTGGAAACATTCTCCAATAATTTTTCCACTCGTGATAAGTTCTCCTCTATCGCATCGAATTTGGGATTAAATTGTGCGAAACCGACTTTCATAGAATACCTCCATAAATTCATCTCCAATCTATATTTCCTTTAATATATTCTAAAAGCAAAGCCTGAACCGAACCTACCGGTATTTTGGAGACCATTTTCACCGGCATTTTGGATTTATCATCGGTGAGCCATACGAACATTTTTCCTTCTTTTTTGAATAATCCCTCTGTGGCGATTTTGGGTTCTATTTTAATGCAGGCGAATTCTCCAGCGGGGACTTTCACCGTATCACGGCAATGGACAATCACATTTATGGGATAATTTCCACCGTGGTCGTGATACGGCAATGGAATAGTATCTCCCGGTTGCAATTCCAATGTTCTAACATAATAAAACGCAGATAATATATCCTGAACATTGTGGTATGTTTTTACATTAAAAACATCCTGGCGAATTGCGTAATTGTTTTCCTGGTCGAATTTTATCTCATATCTATCCCTGAAATTTCCCTCACGGACAGATTTTTTAAAATACCAGGGGAATAAGCTATCCACATCCACAAAGCTCTCCAGAGTATCATTAACTGGATAAATTTGTCCTACCAGTCCTGTGGAGAAAGCCAATGACCGAATCCAATAACATAAATGTCCATCTCTCTGGACAATAGTGGGGATACTGAGGATACCATTGCCACCTTTGATAGGGATTTTTCCCACTCCTGGCAATGCCACATAGATACCAAAATTGAGATATTCCCCTACTCCGAACGCATCGACATTAACAGGTTTGGGAATTTCTACATCCTCGAATGCTTCCAATGCTTTTTTTCGGTCTTCCTCCGATTGGATTTTTGCTGATATCACCAGCACTGAAATTGTGCACATTAGCGCTACTATTTTAATTATTTTACACATTTATTATCACTCATCACATTATTTTAATAGTTTCCTTTATAAATGAACAAGAACTATGCCTGTTTTTGTTTATCTATAATTTTAACCGTAGTAATTCTTTGAGCATCTATTGAATCGACAATCAAAATTAAATTATAATCCTCTAATTCTACTTTAAAACCGGGATTAGGGATAGCGCCTGCTAGTTGATATATCAAACCACCGATAGTATCGGCGGCATCCTCGGGAAGTTGTAGTCCAGTGTATTCCATAACCTCATCTATAGGCAATTTTCCGGCTACTCGCCAAACTCCTTGGTCCAATTTCACTACCAGCTCTTCTTCCATATCATATTCATCCTGAATTTCACCCACTATTTCCTCCAGTAAGTCCTCCATAGTAACTATACCTGCGACTCCACCGAATTCATCGACTACCACGGCAAAATGCAATTTTTCTCGTCTGAATTCAGCCAGCAATTCATTGATTAGTTTGGCTTCCGGAACGAAATATGGTTTCCTGCAAATTCTCGCCAGGTTTATATTATCGACATTTTCTCCCATTGCCAATAGAAGGTCTTTAGCATACAGAATCCCTACTATATTATCGATTTTTTCTCTGAATAGTGGAATTCTGGAATGTCCATATTGCTGTATAATCGATATAATTTGTTGGGGATTCGATTGGACTGGAGCGCAAATCATATCGATTCGTGGGACCATAACTTCTCGCACTGTGGTTCCAACAAAATCTACTATATGCCGTATCATTAATCTTTCCTCGTCCTCCAGGTGAGCGCCCGAATCGTCTGCGATATAAGCCAATTGTCTTTGAGTTGCAATACTCTGTAATCCCTCCAATCCGAGCTTTTTTAGAATAAGATTAAAAATCACTTTTGCCACCACTTTCAATGGATAGAAAATCACATACATAGCAAATAACAATCCTGAAAATTTCAATGTCTTTTCTCTGTCCCATCGAACAGCGGAGACTGGGAATACAGTGAGAGTGAGAATGGCGAGAGTTCCAAAGGTAATACCCTCCACCAAATATCTCAACACAGGGATTTGAACTATGACAGTATTTGCCATATAGAAATGATTGGACAAAGCTAATGTAGTTAGGAAAAATGCTCGAGCGGCAATAAAGAACGCCTCGATATCGGCTAAATTTTGTGAACACTTCTCCAACAACCATTTTTTAGATTCGACATATTCAGTAGTGTAGTTTCCTGCGAGCGAGAAAATAGCCACTTCCATACTGCATACGAAATACAGAGATATTGCTGAAATCAACACTCCCAGGAAAGACGATATTACGACTTCCATACCCTCCTCATTCTCCTGTTAAATTATACTCTTGCCTATATTCTCGGGATACCCTTGAATGATGGACACCCCGTAATATCGGAATAATAGTGTCGATGGTAATTTTTATATCGGCAAAACTAATCGGTGCCGAATCGAATTGTCCATCCTCGATTTTCTCTATTACTAAATCTGTTACCATCGCCTTGATTTCCTTTTCGGTCTCTGGTAAACTATCACGTTGACTGCGCAATGCAGCCTCCACTATGTCGCATATCATTATCAAAGCAGACTCTACTGTTTGCGGTTTAGGTCCCGGATATCGAAACTCATTCGCCGTCACGGTGGGATTTATATCTTTCGCTTTAAGATAAAAATATTCCGTCACCGATGTTCCGTGATGCTGTTCTATTATGTTCAGCACATCTTTGGGCAATTTATGTGATTTCCCGATTTCTACTCCTTCTTTAGTATGCGAGGTAATCATCCTGAAACTTTCGAATGGAGAAAGAGAATCGTGCGGATTTCTACCAGTCTGATTTTCCTCGAAATATTGTGGATGAACGAGCTTGCCGATATCGTGATAGTATCCTCCCGCTCTTGCCAGAATGGGATTAGCACCTATTGCCTCGGCGGCGGCGGCAGCAGTATTTCCCACCAACACGGAATGATTAAATGTTCCGGGAGCTTCCACAGCGAGTTTACGCAATATAATCGAACTCAAGTCCGCCAGATCCATAAGTGAAAATGCAGACACTCTACCAGAAATTTTCTCTGCAACTGGTAAAAGTAATAGCGCCAAAAATGGTGACACTACAGTGGAAACTCCGAATTCGGCACAGTATCGAAAAATTTCGGTAGAATATCCGGTCACCAGGACACCGAGGACAGCTACCGAGAATACTCCCGCCAGTGTGGAATAAGTAACCGGGCGATAGAATAAATTTCTCATCTGAACTCTTCTGGCACGAAATGAAACTATAGCGGACACGATAATGTATGAAATAATCACTATGGAATTAGTTCTGAAACCAATTCCCACCAGAAGAATAACAGTCAATGCCGATGCGAAAGCCAACCAATCATCACTCAACGATGCCACAATTACTGGGACCAGAAGAATTGGAATGGCATAATTGGTCAAACCTACAGTTCGTAAAATATGAGCGATTACGCCCACTATTATCGCAGATACCATCATAGTGGCGAAAAATCGCAAATCATTCCAGTAATCTCTATACCACATAAACATAAACATAGCAAATAGAATAATAACCAGGAAAGCGAGTCCTAATGTTCCCAGAGTAGCCAAAATTCGAGTAATGATATCAGAAGCTTTATTTTGTCCCTGCAGTGTTTTATAAAGTGAGACCAATTTTTGATGAGCTTCCTGGTCGATTTTTTCGTGTTTACCGATTATCTTTTCACCTTTGCTCACATTGTATTGGACACGAGAGATTTGCGACACCGCTTTTTCTCGACGCTGTCGAGTTTCCTGGATATTCACCACTAAATTGGGTTCCAAAAAATTCTCCAGCACATTTAATCCCAATTGCACTCGTTCGGGAAGCTTTTGATATTGCCGGTCCAGATAATTTTTCAATATTATCTTCACTGTGCTATCATTAAGTATCACCGAGTATGAATATATATTTTCCTCACCACCTTTTTTAACCTTGAACAATTCCGGATTTTCCTCACCTGGAATAGGTTCAGAATTCACGAAACCATCACCATAAGCGATTCTCAAACTTGCCTTCAATATTCTACCGAAATCTCGCAAGTCCTTCATAATCAATAATTGTTCGATTTCGTCCTCGGACATATTGGGGAAGATATCAGAAACAGCTTTGATTTTCTTCTGGGTAGAAAGTTCAGCGGATTGGGATATTTTCACCAACTCTGTCCATAAACTATCGAATCGAGTCATCATAGAATCGCTAATCCGTGGCTGGTATTCCACAATAACCGGAATGGAACGAATTACAGCGCGTTTTTCCTCATTGTAAATGCTCTCTGGTTTTTCCACCTTGAAATCGACTGGAGCGATAACATCATCCTGTGCGATTTCACCCACTTTGGGGATAGGCAGTTTTCGGGCATAGCTAATCACCGAAGGCAATGAGAATACCAACGCCAGCACAATTAGAATAATTACTTGCCAAGTATTTTGGGCAAGAAAATCCCGATAACGAGATTTTATTTTATTATATAATTTCGCCAATCTGGTATAATTTCCGTTTCCTAAAAAAAGGGAAAGACTGATTCGACATAAATCAGAATTTCCCTTTTCCAGTTGGTTTATCTCAACAACACTGCTCTGCGAACAATTTTATTATCTCCAGTTTCCAGGACAACCAGATAAACACCCGATGAAACATTATTATGGGGAACCCAGTGAAATGTGGATTTACCGGACTCCGTTGTTCCCTCATAGATATTAGCAATATGTCTTCCAGAAATATCTTTCACTGTGATACCGATTTCCTGTGGATTATGAACCGATACCGATATTTCCAACGAGCTATTAAATGGAGTTGGAGTAAGAGTCATATTTATTTCAGCAGGTAGTTTATAATCGTCTGGTTCCTCGATAGTTGCCGGTAATTCCTCGTCGAACAAGAAATACCAAATTCCTCGAAGGACTTCATATCTATTTGAATTCTGGTCATAATACTGAATTCCGCCGAGATAAATGGAGGAAGCGACTGTGCGCCATATAGATGTATATCCATAATCGGCGAGGCTAACCTCACTGGCTACCATCCTGATATCGGACTCTACAGGTGATGGATTGACACTTTGTGAACGCAACATCGCATTACCACTGGATAGTAATTCGAGTTCATCTACATAATGGTCGGCTGTAGAATGCTGGTCATAATAGAATTCTTCGGAGAAATATGGCGGTTGTCCATATAACTGACTGACATTACCATTTCCGCCCGATGGTCTTCCATCATTAGCCAATGTAATTCCCAATGACCATCCAATAGCGCCATCGAACACATCCTCGTAATCAGCGGCGATATCGGCACCCTCCCAGAACACTTTTCCGCCAGCAGCCATATAATTCAGTATTTTAGCCAGCGATTGTTCTGAAATCATAGTGTTATCATCATCCCAGATTCCGGTAATAATAAATATTCCCCTGAAATACAGTAAATCGAATTCATCTAATTGTTGGTCTTGATTAGTAATCTGGCAGGTAACACCACCTGTCCACAGTAATTGCTGAATTTCCACCGCCTCATCGGATGTGCCATCATTTGCCAGCAATGCTCCATTATCGAAATCCATAATAAGGATATCGGGAGCATCGGGGTCATCACCGGGCCAACCTACATTATATCCCACTGCATTGCTGTTGCCTTCCTCATATATGGCAAACACGCTGAACAATCCCGCTTCGCCATCGTAATCTATATGCCCGGTGCACCAGGCAGGAACATAGGCGATAGTATCGATAGAGCCGAAAGTGGAACGAATTACTCCGTATCCGACCAATGTAGCTGCCGATGGTTCTGGTGGGTCCCATGCCGACGCAACTCGATTATGATACGATGAAATAACTCGCGGATTTCGAGGTGGGTTTAGCAATATCTGGTTTTCCAGTGTTACTTCCACGAATGCAGTTCCGGGAGCGGCAAGAGTGATGTTAGTATCCACGGTAGTATATTCAGCACTATGCTCGAAATAAAGATTATGTGAACCGAATACTACATTATCGAAACTGAAATAACCGGTAACATCGGTTTCTGTCGAGGTGGAACCATCCAGAGTAACTTGAGTTCCGGAAAGGTCCATCGGGTCGTCATCCAGATAGACGAATCCCTCGATTATTCCTCGTCGAAGTGAAAGCGAGACATTCAATGTTTCTGCTGGGGAATAAAGTGCTACCTCACTAACTACAGTCTCATAATATTCTCTACTCACTTCCACATTATAATCGCCATATTCGACATTACGGAACCGAGCTCGCCCCATAGCATTAGTATATGCGGTGTCATCGAGTTCCTGGATTACTACTCTACTTCCGGACAAGCTTGCACTACCCTCCAGCGAAACGAACACAATCAAATCGCCCGTAAGAATTTCCTCACGCTCCAGAGTAATTTCCAAAGTGATATCGTCATCCACAGTAAGCAAAGTATCGAATGGGATATAATCTGTATCGTGTTCGGCGTGGAAATAATATTCATCGGGGGGGACATCGAGAAATTCGAAATATCCTGATTCACTGGTCAATGTGCTCCATTCACCCAGAGTAACCTCGGTGCTATCCCATTCGCCATAAGGCAGACCTTGTAATTCTATCCATCCGGATACCGTATATGTTAGGTGCTCTAGGAAAAATTCCACATACAAATCGGAGTCTATTTCTATCACTGTGTCGATAGGATAGTAATCCTCCCATTCGATGTGTAAAGTATAAGCGCCCGGCAGGACATTTTCGATTTGGAAATATCCAGAAGAATCGGTATAAACCATTTCCGAACCAAGAACCACCACAATACTATCTCTTTCATATTCTGGAGCGCCCTCTGGAATCACCAACCCAGAAAATGTATATCGCACCAGATTCAACATTATATCATACTCGGTATCATCCATAATGGCAATCTCATCCTCGTGAGTTTCATAACCGGTATGTGAAATAATTATGGTATAATTTCCCGCCGGTATATCGCATATCTGGTAATTGCCGGTTTCATCGGTAGTATCAGATAATCCCAATTCTACTATTTCTACTATACTGCCCTGCAATTCGTCGGTGCCCTCGAGACCGACTATTCCAGAAACACAATATCTGGGAAGTTCACTTCG
>QNEG01000058.1 GCA_003645115.1 bacterium
GTTGTAATTATTCTGTATCGTTTCCATATGTGCTCTTATATTTTCCCAAGATATGTCATAATCGAATTTGGGAAATTGAATGTGGGGAATTTCTTCATATTTCTCCCTATAAAAACTCTCCAATATCTTATGAATCGCGTTGCCCAGTTCTATCATCGATAGTGTTTCCTCCAGCTTGGTCGGTTCTGCCTCACCGATAATTACTGAACAAAGATATTTAAATGGGCAGTTCGCATATTGCTCCAACTGACTGACAGATATACTTTTATCTCTATATTCCCAGAACGATGGAAATTTCAGTTCTCTTTCTGGGGGAATCATATCTTGTAAAATTTCTTGCGCCTCGGCATATACTCGGTCAGAAATACCGGTCAAGTATCCTTGCAAATAAGTCGATAATGTAGTCCCGGTGGGAATATCTGCATTATCCTGAATACAAAACCGAAATATCTCATCTATGGGTTGCCCAGCAGATATATCCTCTTCGCCATCTTTGCGGGGATAGGTAAGGTAAAAGCGTTTTGCCGACATCATACTCAATATCAATGATAAATTTTCCACCCAAATTTTATCGGAAACGAATGGAACAAATTCGTTATATTCCTGTTCTAAAATTGCGTTTTTTTTAGGATATGTGGGGAAATTATTTTTGCCGAATCCGATAAAGAAAGCCACTTCTGCTCGATTATCGCGAGATTCCTCTACAGTAATCAATTTAATTCCGGACACATATTCATCCGAATTAAACGATGGCGGTCGGTATATATGCAACAGAACGGATAATAATTTCACACCATCTAATTTATGGAATTCACCATATCCTTCGGCTAATTGTTCGGCTTGCGAATACAATTCGTTCCATTGCTGTATATATAGTGCTCTTTTATTATTCGAGATTCCAGCCAAAAAATCACTTTTAACACCCGCAGAATCCTCTATTCCACAATTGGATATAGAAGTAGCGATTTTATCGAGCAACTCGGTTAGTCGCTTCGGATTATTAAATTCTTTTATACTATCCAATTCCTTTATCAAATTCCTTATTGGAGCAATTTCTACATTATTCCATTCCAACCAATTTTTCCGAGAATGAATTTTTCGGCGAATGCATTCCCTTTCGATTCTGAATAAATCGTCTCTATAGGGCAATCGAGATTTTATTATGGGGTGTTTCAGCAATTGGAACACCTCTTTTCTTCGCCAATCGGTGCGAAGCGCAGTCAATATTTTCTCCAAAAGTATTTGTATATAATTATTGCTGGAATATTTCTGCCCAGATGAAAATGGGATATTCGATTCTTGAAATTGCCAATTCAATAATGCCTCGTATCGTTCTGGACGAGGTGTTATCACATAAATGTTATGGGGAGAGATTTTATTTTCTATCATAATTATTTTAGCCATTTTCACCACAAATTCTACCTCACGCTGTGGGTCTGGAAGTTCCAGCAGCGCAAAATTCGGAATGTGCTTTCCATCGAACCGCAGTGCACGATGTGCTCGCTCGCTTTTACCAGATAATGCATCGGATAACCAATGTCCATCCGCAGATTGTGGAAATTTCAACTGGATACTAAAATCCATAGCGAGTTTCTCGATTATCTCTCGCCATTGAACCGGAAAGAAATTAGCAGGCGACGAGTAATTTATTATAACTTCGAATTTATCGCTCAACCTTTTTATGAATTCTCGTTGAGGAATAGTAAATTCCAGAAAATTGTGAAACACAATCTTTTCCTTACTGTGGAGTAGATTGGGGATATTTTTATTTTGCGAATTTAGATTATCATCCGACAAGAAATCTGTTGCCTGTGTAAGTATATCTCCCTCGGTAAGATAGTTTTGTCGGGCGAGTTCCTCACGGAATTTTATATATAATGTTAGTGCATCTTTGGTCTGTTCATTCACTTTCGGGAATAGAGTTTCCACATCTGATTTTGTGAGTATTGCTGCCTCATCCAACACCACGAAAAGTTCCACCAGCGATTCCGCAATTCCGGTCTTCTGTTTCAATTCATCGAACTCGTTCAGATAATCGTATTGTAGCAGAACCCTGTGGACAATAGCGAATCGAGTGGGCGGTCTCAATTGTTTTTTCTGGGGGAATAACTCCAGTTGAATTCGTCCGATAAGTTCTCTCAATGAAATAGCATTCCATCCCAGGAATGCGGTATTTTCGGGCATATGTTCAAAAATCCTTTTTATATCGCTGCGGTAGGGGAATACCCATAACTGCGATTCGCTCAATTCGGGAATTTTTCCAAACTCGATTTTCATAATGAAATGGTCATAATTTACATATTTTTTTAGCAGAAATAATAAATACAGTATGCGCTACCATTCTATCCTTCGGGCGAAATCTTTCCGGCACGGGCTTGTAAAATCGAAGTAATGTCTCCGCAACCTCGATATCCGCAAAACCGGAGTTATGTTCTATAGCTTGCAGTAATCGAATAACCTGATTTGTAGTGGGCAATATAAATACTATTGGCGCACCCGGCGAAAGACTTTCCCATAATATTTCCACGAACTCCCAGGGTTGACGAATATCTATAAATATCGCATCGAATGGTGCACCTTCCACGCCATCCGCAATGTCCCTATTATATAGTTCGACATAATCCAATACATCTAATTCTTCTAAATTTTGCTTAGAAATTTCATAGAATCGTTTTTCTTTCTCATAACTAATTATCTTACCATTTGGAGCTACCGCATTTGCCAGTAGTGCGGTCATTGCGCCGGAACCTGAACCACATTCGAATATTCTCATTCCACTGCGAACATCCAGCGATAGCAAAATATATCCTGCATCCTTTGGATAAACAATTTGAGTGGTGCGTTTTATTCCTTTCATAATTCTGTCATATACAGTCGGTTGCAGGACTGCGAACTTTGCGCCGAGATGTGTGCTAATCACACTTCCAAATTCTTTGTCTAACAATTCGGCAAGATTTATCGAACCATCTTTGGTGGCAAATTTATTATTACTAACCTGGACTAAATATTGCCTGGATGAGTCTTTCAGGTCTATCAATAGAACTGTGGAGTTTTTGGTAATTTTGTTATCCATCGCGAATTATTTTTTCTTTTTTGGCAATGCCTCGCGAACAGCTTTAAGAGCACAATATTCTCCACACATAGTGCATACATCCTCATCGGTAGGTGGATATTGCTTTCTTATTTTTTCTGCTTTTTCTGGGTCAATGGATAATTGCACCTGTTTTTCCCAGTCCAGGTTATATCTGGCTTCAGAAATATTTCTATCCCATTCATCGGCATTGGGGACCCCCCGAGCGATATCAGCAGCGTGAGCAGCGATTCTGGTGATAATTACACCCTCACGGACAGCGGATACATCGGGCAATGAAAGATGTTCAGTTCGAGTGACATAGCAAAGGAAATCGGCGCCGAAATAAGCTGCCCAGGCTCCTCCGATAGCAGATGTAATATGGTCGTATGCGGGAGCTATATCGGTGACCACTGGACCGAGCACATAAAATGGTGCATTCCTGCAAATCGATTTCTGGATTTTCATATTGGTCTCTATTTGGTGAATTGGAATATGTCCAGGACCCTCTACCATAGCCTGAACTCCGGCATCTCTGGCTCTATCTACTAATTCTCCCAGCACAATTAATTCCTCGATTTGCGGTTTATCGGTAGCATCGGCGATAGCGCCCGGGCGCATTCCATCGCCCAAGGACAAAGTAATCTCATATTTTCTGGCGATTTCCAGTAATCGGTCATAATATTCATATAGCGGATTCTCTTTCTGGTGATATAATATCCATTGAATCAGAAAAGAACCACCTCGACTAACCACATTCATCACTCTATCGCTTTGGATAAGCAATTCTACCGTGCGAGCAGTCACACCAGCGTGGACAGTCATAAAATCGACACCCTGTTTGGCTTGATTTTCTATGGTCTGGAAAATATCATCTGGGGACATTTTCACCACTGGATTATCTGCATTGCGTAATTTTACTGCGGTTTCGTAAATAGGCACCGTGCCTATGGGGACTGGACTGGTAGAAATTATTTCCTTGCGCACACTGGCGATATCGCCGCCGGTGGATAAATCCATAACAGTATGTGCTCCAGCTCGCACTGCCGCATCTAATTTCATCAATTCTAACCGAACATCCTGAATATCTTCGGATGTGCCGATATTAGCATTCACCTTAACACTCAATCCTTTCCCGATACCTATGGATTTTACATCTCTGGGGCGAACACGATTTTTAGGTATCACAATAGTTCCCTCGGCGACACCCTGCATTATTTCCGATGTCTCCAATTTTTCATATTCGGCGACATCTTTAAATTCCTGTCTGATTTCGCCGGATTGTGCATATTCCATCAGTGTTTTTTGTGACATTATTCCTCCCATAATTTATGTTTTGTAATATCTGACAAAAATCCCAAAAGGCAAGATTTATTTAAATTCTATTTCGATTAAGATTTCTCTTTCACAAGTGTCCTTATGAAAATTGCTTGACAAACCAAGACATCCTAATATTTTAGGTTTTCAATGGCGGTATCGTCTAGCCCGGTAAGGACATAGCCCTCTCAAGGCTAAGACACGGGTTCAAATCCCGTTACCGCTATTTTTATTTTAGTTTATTTACTTAATCTTACTTAATAATTTAGTATCCCATTTAGAATATAGGCTTAATCCCGATATACAAACACAATTCGAGCGAAGTGAGAATGATGCGTATGCTATCTATAATATTATTTCCGCTTCATTTTTCAACCGTTTCCATAATGATTCGATTTCTAATTCCCTTACCCAATATTCTATATAATCTATGTCCAATCTGCCATATTGGACTTCGTAAATTCGTAATGCATCGGTAAATTGTTTTTCACTTCCTCCAGAAATTTTTGCCCATCTCAATTTAGCTAATATTGTGTCTTCGGGGCTGGAGACTTGCATTTTCATTCCCATAAATTCCTCACTATGCCGGCGTGAAAATCTCGATTTGTCAAATGGTTCTTCGGTCAATATCCAGAAATCTACTTTGCTCCCCGCCTTTAAGTCGATTAGATTGAACATAGTTCGTTTCTCAATGGCATCGAAAATACTTTCCTTGTCTAAATAAAAATCAACTGGTGGAAAAGCCTCAACTAATTCGTCAACCTGTGAATTTTGAATAGCGATAACTACATCTATATCATAGGTAGATCTCGGTTCTCCCTGTAAACTCGAGACCAAAGAACCGGTGAGCATATATTGAATTCCAGTTTGCTCGAGTGTTTGAATAACTTTATTTAATAATTCCTGTTGTGACACTTGTCGAGACGCTCCAGCAATATTTTTTTGAACTCTTCTTCCGAAATGTCCGGAAACCTTTTATGCAATCCATATATGAATAATTGTCTGGTAAATTCGGATAACTGGAATGCCTTAAGTAATCTTTGTTCAGGCGACATCTTGCGAAGCACTTGAATGTATATTCTGTGATTTGGACAGAGTTTGATATTCATAATAGTATTGAAACTAATATTTACCTGCATATAATATTATTTATAGCGGTGCGAGTTGTCAAGGAAAAGTTTTCGTTCTCACTGTTCCAAGGTGAAACACTCTGCGTTTATAGGGTGTAGGTGGTCAATCAGTGAAAATGTGTTTAATTCACTAAATCTCGATTAGTTGGTGTCGCTTGTATTTCTGGTGCGGGGGTAAACGCATTCTTTAGGTTGCGAAATCACAAATCGCCATAGATGAACCCAGCTGGAAAAATGTTATTCTTTTTGGCGTCCCGACCGGTCGGGATATCCCTATATGAAATATTGCAAATAAAAGGGCAGACAAATAGGACTGCCCACACTTTTATTCCTCTGCTGAAAGACGATATTCAACCCGAGTATTCCTTATAACTTTCAGGTTTATAACCGATTCTGTCGAAAGGGTTCACCACAGAACTGGCGATATTTTTCAGGTGAGCACTAATCCTTTTGAAATATCTTGCGGCTAAAGCCACCATTACTTCCTGATTCGGGGCATAATTTTCTGCTGCCGCTGGAGTGCGAATCAATGCTGCGATTATCTCTTCGCAATCCTTTGAGTTTATAATGTGGGACTCCATAACTCGACGACCAGCTTCCACATCAGCCTGACCGAACGATGATATAGTATCATCGAACATTTTTGTAATATTAGAATGAATATTTTTCAAGCGAGCGAGTATAGAAGTTTCATCCAGCGAGGAACCGTATAATTCCCATAGTTCGGTAAAATTTTTCGCATAATCACCGATTCGTTCGATATCCACTGTAATGGTGGTCAATACCAAAGCTGCGGTAGTATCCTGCTGTGGAGAAATGGAAAGATGCTCCAATACTTTCCGTCGTATCTGAACTTCATAGGTATTTATTTGCTGATCCATATCGTAAATTTGTTGAGGATTTATGGGGTGAAAATGCTCCAGTGGAGAAACTGCTTTCTCATACAATGCTTTAGCTAATTCCAGCATCTTAACTGCATCCTTAAGTGCCTGATGCAGTAAATCCTCCTTATGCCACAACTCAAATAATTTCTTGAACATAACTTCATCCTCCTGTTTTCTTCATCCTCTTGTTAATAATGCCAGAAGCAATGGAATTCCATAAAATGCTATAAATACATATAATAATGCCAATATTCTTCTTTGTGCCATAAGGTTTCCGAATTTTTTCGCCATAGTAATCGGCACTATTCTGAGTGGGAACCACAGGATAGTTCCCGAAATATTGAATAAAAGATGAACTAATGCAGTAGCAATAGCGGTAGGATTTTGAGTTACCAACGATGCGAGTAATGCGGTTACTGTGGTTCCGATATTGGAACCGAGAGTGTATGGAAAAATTTGCTCTATTGATAAAATTCCAGCGCCCACCAAGGGGACAGCCAATGAGGTCACTACCGAACTGGATTGCACTATGGCAGTGAATGCTATTCCCAGTGCAAAACTTCGCAATGCATTGGCGAAAAGATAATTATGCATCAATCTCTCTATTTTGCCAATGATAACTTTCTTCATTAAGCTAACCAATCTGGTCAATGAGAGAAAAAGGATAGTTAGCGAAAGCACCAGACAGACGGATGCGACGAACCTATCATCTGGATTAACCCGTGCGATTGTGTCCTTAATCAGATGAACCATAGGTTTTACTATAGACTTCAAAGGACTGAGAATTTTTATCCCGCCGATATTGGCAAATAGTCCCTGAAGGAATAATGCACTATGCTCAAGATAATGAGTGGTTAACTCCAACGGGAGGAATATCGCTACCGACAATAAATTGAAGAAATCATGGACGGTAGCTCCAGCGAATGCTCTTCGGAATTCCTGTGGGCGAGTAATATGCCCGATTGAAACTATGGTATTAGTCACCGTAGTTCCAATATTTGCTCCCATAACGATGGGAATAGCATTAGCCAATGGCAAAGCATTCACCGGTGCAGCGACCATACCCACCACGATGGATGTAGTAGCCGATGAACTCTGAACCATACTGGTAGCCAGAATACCAATAAACAATCCAATTAATGGATTAGAAGTGGTAGATAGAATAGTTTCAGCGAAATCCTTGCCGAACAGTTTAAACGATGTCCCAAGTAGTTCGATACTGACCAGAAACAAATACAAAAAGAACAAGAATAAGACAATATTCAGAAGCGATTTCCCAGAATCCTCTTGTTTGGCTTTATCCATCTTTTAGAAGTAAAAGAAAAATTCAATTCCAAATTCAATCAAAACAGCAGGATTATGAAACTCTCTAATCTGGATTGGTAGTTTTATTCTACTTTTCTGACATTGAGAGCTTTTGGTCCTTTTTCACCTTCAACCAAATCAAACTCAACCTCATCGCCAGCAGAAAGACTCTTATAGCCTTCTCCGACAATATCTGAATAATGAACGAACACATCCTGTCCATTCTCTTCCAGCTCGATGAAACCATAACCTTTTTTCTCATCGAATCTCTTTACACGACCACGCGCCATTAAAAAAACCTCCTACATTTGTTAATACAACACATAACAATGCTCAATAA
>QNEG01000059.1 GCA_003645115.1 bacterium
GTTATTAATTAATTTAGAAAAATCGATAAATGTTGTTCTAATTCATTAAATTAAATTCCATATCAGGACTTTATCATTCCTCATTTTCATAAGTATCTAATTCGATTACAATATGTGAGAATCTATGTTGATAAGGCACAGCTCTTCCACGAGAAATTGGTCTCCATCTTTTCATCCGTGGCGCATCATTTATCATCAACTTGGAAATATATAGTTCATCCTGTCGGACACTGACATCTTCCCGAGTCAAAGCATTAGCTACCGCCGATTTGAGTGCTTTTCTTAAAATACGAGCACCTTTTTTCGGTATCATCGGGAGAAGCGAAAGTGCCTTATCCACTTCCATACCACGAATTTCATCTGCTACTAAACGCAGTTTTTTGGGCGAAATTCGGACATATTTCCATTGAGCTTTCGATATCATCAAATCCTCCAATATTGCAAAATATATTTATTTTTTCCTGATAACTTGTTTCGCTTTTTTACCACCGTGTCCACGGAATATTTTAGTCATAGCAAATTCACCGAGTTTATGCCCTATCATATTTTCTGTGATATAAACCGGGATAAATTTTTGACCATTATGGACTGCGATACTATATCCAACGAACTCGGGAATTATAGTGCTTCGACGAGACCAGGTCTTGATAACCCTGTGTTCGCCAGATTCACTTAATTCCTCGATTTTTCTTAATAATTTTGGATCCACATAGGGACCTTTTTTCAGTGAACGACTCATATATTATCACCTCTCTTTTCCATAATATTTTACTTACGCCGTTTTATTATGTATTTATCCGATGGTTTATTTCTTTTTCGAGTTTTATAGCCCTTGCAGGGTTGTCCCCAGGGTGTTCTCGGTTTTTTATAGCCCTTTTGTTTTCCGCCTTCTCCACCACCGTGAGGATGATCGATTGGATTCATTACTACACCACGGACTCTGGGTCTTCGTCCACGCCATCGTTTCGCACCAGCCTTTCCATAAGATACATTGGCGTGTTCTGGATTTCCCACCTGACCGATAGTAGCATAGCAATCGCCCTGAAATCTTCTGACCTCACCCGATGGCAATCTAACTGCGACATAAGGCACTCGAATTTTATCTATCACAGAATTTCCATCATCGAAAATAGTGTGAGTGGTGGATTTTTCCTCGCGACCGATAATTTGTGCGACTACACCTGCCGAACGAACTATTTGTCCACCTTTTCCGGGTTTTAGCTCGAGATTGTGTATTCGAGTTCCTATGGGTATTTTATACAGTGGCAACGAATTCCCAGTCCTTATTTCTGGAACAACCTTTTCCTTCTCCAGTGCGTTGATACTATATGTCATAATTTTATCTCCCACCGAAATTCCCATTGGAGCAAGAATATATCGTTTTTCTCCATCGGAATGATTAATCAGGGCGATAAAAGCTGAACGATTGGGGTCGTATTCAATCGATGCTACTTTTCCGGGGACATCATATTTATCTCGCTTAAAATCTATAATTCTATATCTTTGTTTATTTCCACCACCTCTAAATCGAACAGTAGTTTTTCCCTGAGAGTTTCTTCCACCGGAATGTTTTTTCGGTGCCAGCAATGATTTCTCCGGCTTTTTTCTGGTCAATTCGGAATAATCCAAAGCAACTTTATGCCGCAATGTCGGTGGTGTCGGTTTAAATGTTTTAGTTCCCATTTTAATACTCCTTTCGGGATATTTCTTTCCCCGAATTTTCTATTCCTATGCGAGGGAACCCCCCCTCGATGAATTCATCATTCAATTTTCTATCTAAAAGAGCACCTATATCAATCCCTCGAAAAACGGAATTGTCTGACCTTCGCGAATCTGGACAATAGCTTTCTTTTTTGCCGGTGTTCTTCCCCGATATCTTCCACGAATACGCGGTTTACCCGGTAAAATGTGCGTCCAAATATTTACCACTTCCACATTAAAAATTTTCTCCACACTGCGACGGATATCATTCTTGCTCGCTTCAGGATGCACATAAAATGAATACTTATTTTCCGCTTCGCGCAGGACAGTGGCTTTCTCAGTGATAATAGGCGATACTATTATTTTATATGGGTCTTTCAATTTCATTTCTTACATAACTCCTCTATTTTATCTAATGCACTTTTTTCAACAATAACATTCTCTGCCTTGATTACTTGATACGCATTCAATTCACCAGTGTGAGTAACCTCGATAGTGGGGAAATTTCTTGCACTATTCAATATGTTATACTCCACATTATTGGTCACAATCAAAGTGGGGAGTTCGTATTCTATATCTGAATTATCCAGTATCTCGAGGAATTTTTTCATTTTTGGCTTATCGATATCGAAACCCTCGAAATATAAACCTTTCCCTGGTTAGCTCTATCTGATAGGATAGATGCCAAAGCGATTCTTCGCATTTTCTTTGGCAATCTCAATCTATGATTTCTGGGTTTAGGGGGGAAAGCAACTCCACCCTTACGCCAGATAGGAGAGCGAATAGTTCCCTGTCTGGCTCTTCCGGTGCCTTTTTGTCGCCAGGGTTTTCTTCCACCACCAGCGACTTCACCTCGAGTCTTTGCACAATGTGTCCCCACTCGTTGATTGGCAAGATACACTTTTACATATTGCCATAGAATATCTTTATTCGGGGTAATACCAAAAGCGATCTCGGACAATTCAATCTCGCCATCGGGATTGCCATTTATGTCATATACCTTTGCCTTTACCATTTTTTCCCCTTATTAAAATTATTTATTTTTCTTACTTTTTCGGACTATCACATAGCTACCCTTGGAACCGGCTACCGAACCCTTAACCAGAATCAAATTATCCTCGGGTAGTATTTTAACTATTCTCAATCCTCGAATAGTAACTGTCCTGTTGCCCATCTGTCCGGACATTTTTAATCCTTTAATAACTCGCGATGGTGAACTGGATGCACCGATAGACCCAGCAGAGCGAAATTTATTCGATTGTCCGTGCGATTTTGGTCCACCCCGGAAACCGTGTCGTTTTACTACTCCCTGAAATCCTTTTCCCTTGGAAACACCAGTGCAATCCACTAAATCACCTTCCTTGAATACATCATTCACAGAAAGTGATTGTCCAACCTGAAATTCCTCAGATGTTTTTTCGAGTTTAAATTCTTTCAGTCTCTTGAATGGTTCCACGCCGGCTTTTTGAAAATGACCCTGCATAGGTCGGCTTACTCGATGTGGTTTAGTCGGTTCATATCCCAATTGAACAGCACAATAACCATCTGTTTGTGGAGTTTTCACCTGAACGATTTTACAAGGTCCCACACTTAATACTGTGACCGGTATTCTTTCACCATCATCAGAAAACACACTGGTCATTCCTAATTTTTTTCCTAAAAGCCCAATCATTTTTCAGGCTCCTTTTTTACTTAATTTTACTTTACTTACCAATTAGTTTACAGCGCAATTTCAATATCCACACCAGCGGGCAGTTCGATATTCATCATTTGCTCGATTGTCTTATCGTCTGCGCCGTAAATATCGATTAATCTCTTATGAATTCGCATCTCGAATTGTTCACGACTCTTTTTGTCCACAAAAGTCGAGCGGAGCACGGTATAAACTCTTCTTTTAGTTGGAAGAGGAACCGGACCCGCTACTATTGCGCCGGTCTTTTTGGCAAGCTCGGCTATCTCTTTTGCAGACCTATCCAGAATCACATGGTCATAAGAGCGTAATCTTATTCTCATTCGTTGTGCCATCTACACACCTCATTATATTTAATTTAACTCAACAAAAAAACCCTCTATTCGGATTTCGTCCGAGCCTCATCATTTTTACAAGCCGTGCTCGAGGGTATCGCCGTCGCTTATAAATGATTTCGACTCCACCGAACTTCCGAACTTTCAATTATATAGACCAGAATAATTCTGTCAATACTTTTTTGGACTTTTTTCGATTTTTTTTATATAAAATATACAATTGGCAAAAATAATCCTGTAAAAATCGTTGCAATATATCTGCTTTTGAATTTATTTTCCCAGAACAAATAAATCGAAAGAGGTATTTAATGAGAATAGTTAAAATCCTGATACTACTGTCTTGGAGCAGTATAATTTTTTCCACTCCGATGTGGGATTACGATGATATGCAGAATTTCCTTCGAGCATATGAAAACTATCGAATCACCATCGATAGCAAAGCAGAAAGCCATTATATACCCACTATTCGCACCAGTTATCCTATGAATATATCAGATATTTGTGGATTTGTGGCGAACTGGCAGTTATATGCACCGGATTCTGTCGAACATGGCGGAATAATCGAGGCAGAAACTGGTGAACTACGAGAAATCATCCAGACTGATAACACGCAAGAATCAGTGATTATATGGTCGCTGTATAAATCACTTTTTTCCAGCGGAGTTTTCGATTCCAATACTGCATTATCATTGGACTATGTGGCTCGTTTTCCCGCTTACAACGAGGAAATATCCGAATATAGTTTCTACTATCCAGTGTGGAATTCGGGATTGGCATTACTGATGGTGATTTATTATTCGGAATATTTCGAGGATACTTCACTTTATGGATATGGAGATAGTTGTGCCGCATTCGTGATAGATAGTGTTCTTCCACTAACTACCGCCGAACCGGCATATAATCTACTACATTGCTATGTGACCGCATTCGTTGCGGGATGTCTGGCACAATATGGAGAATATCGAGATGAACCATATTTTATCGAGGAGGCTAATAGTCTCGGCATTCGAGCGAAGGATTGGGCAGAAGCACATCCCGATACCGCATTCGGATGGCAAATATGGGCAATGAGTTCAGGAACTTTACTGTGGGGACTGATTAAATCATATTTTTCCTATTATCCAGATGAATTGGATAATTGGATAGATTCATATATTTTACCATACTTTCCGGAAATAGTTCCCTCACCAGGTGAATTCGACCCATATATATGGGATAATTCGTGGAATATCTGGTATGCCAATGGATATCGAGTATTGAATGATTTGAGCCCAGATTCTGTGTGGTATTATAAATATAGGAATATAGTAGATTATCTAATAGCACAGGATACGGATAGAGATGGTGGAATTCCGGCATCGGTAATGCACGGTGATACTATGGATATGTCCTGGGTCAGCACTTATCTCGTATTTATGGGATTAGAGGGAGTTTGGGATTCATTGAAAGAATACGATGCTGGTGTCATAAGATTGCAATTGGCTGGACAGGAATTGCCATATTATCTGGCAGGTGATACTATTGCCATAGAATTTCAGTCCGCTAATTGTGGGATTATGCCAATTTCGGATGTAGATATATATTTGCTTTCTAATTTCGATACAATAATTAATATTGAATATGATATGGATTTGGGAGAATCCATAACCGATACTTTTATCTGGATTCCCGATTCCACAGGAGATTATTCAATCAGGCAAATAGTGCAATATTTAGATGATATGAACCCCATAAATGACACACTCTCTCTGTCTATGTATATCACTCCGATAGTTGAATTAGTTGGATTTCTTATGGATTCTGCGGGAACGATGATATCCGGAGAAATAATTTTTTACTCTATCTACGATAGTTCGGAAATACTCGCTACCGCAGAAACCGATAGCTCCGATTATCAATTTAATGTTAGTATTCCAGAAATTTATACTAAAGTATGTGTGCGACCGGAATTCCCATTTCCCGATATATGTTTCGATTCGGTAGATATAGCATCGGTTACCGATGAACTGAACATTATTCTACCCTATCCGCAGGTATTGTTGGTTCAGGATGATGGCGGGATTTACCGCGAATATTTCACCGCTCCATTGGACACACTGAATATTCTTTTCTCACTTTGGGATAGAGAAATCGGCGAGATACCGCCCGAGACTATGGAGTATTTCCAATGGCAATCTATATTATGGTTCACCGGCGATTGTGAAGACTCTATATTTTCATATGAAGATATAGAATTTATGTCTGAATTCATCGACTCCGGCGGGAAAATCGTTCTCACCGGACAATATATCCTTGAAAACTTAATCGAAACATCGTTCTGGGATGAATATATCCACGCTGCGAATACTGGCAGTGGTGAACCTATATTACTTTGCGATATATGGGAGGAACAACGATATTTGTGCACTCGTGGCGATGGTTCTGCGGAAAATCAAGTATCTATCGATTTTATGGTCCCACCCGATGATGCTACTGCATGGATAGTTCAGGATTGCTCGGTCATAGATAGCAATGTAGTAGCATTCAGCAGAAATTTTTCATCACACGGAAAGATATTGTTTTCCAGTCTCGGTTTCGAAGGAATGGGCAAACTTTCCCCAGCTCAGGAAAGCAGGACAGAATTATTCGCAAAAATATTCACCTGGTTGGATCCCGCTGGAATAGAAAATGAAAGACTTTGCATTATACCCTCTAAAATCGACATTCAAATTACTCCTAATCCATTCAATTCTTCGTGCAAAATATTTGTGCCAGCAGAAGCGAAAATAGAAATATACGATTTGCGAGGAAATGTAGTGTATGCCCCCTCTATCCTTCAGTTCCTTTCTCCCCGAGGAGAAAGGGATGACTCGGTGTTCGGGTATGAGAGCGAGAAACGAAGTTCTTCTCTCCCGCCCTGTCGGGATGTCCCGAAGGGACTGATGAGAGCAACATTCATTTGGCAACCGGATGAAACAATATCCAGCGGAATTTATTTTGTAAGAGCGACAACCAATTATGGAAATGGGATAACCAAGCGGATTGTGTATGTGAAATAATAAGAAAATTTTATTTATAATTCCCCAGTTTCCGATTGTATCGGAACCGTCCCGTCTGGGCGGGAAAACGATGCCGACTTGTCGGCAGAGTAGAAGAATAATCTGGCAACCCGATGAATCAATCGCATCGGGAATATATCTGGTGAGGTGCTTGCCCCGACGATTCGGGACACGGATAAACAATAGCTTGAAAATAACGAAGAGAATTGTATATTTAAGATAGAAATCAAACTACCGCAGAAGGCGAAAAACAAGGAGGTGTCTTATGCGCAGTTTTATTATTTTGTCGCTTTCTCTGTTTTTTCTCGCCACTGCCTGCCTTACGCAAATGACGCCGACTATCGTCTGGCAGGAATGCCTCGGCGGAAGTTATGATGATGAAGCATATTCCATTCAACAGACTTCCGATGGCGGTTTCATCGTGGCGGGAAAGTCCTCTTCCAATGATGGCGATGTTAGTGGATGGCACGAAGGGTATGATGGTGTATCTCCTACTTCTGATTATTGGATAGTAAAATTAAATTCTATGGGAAATATAGAATGGCAGAAATGTCTCGGCGGAAGTGGTATTGATGAAGCGCGTTCCATTCAACAAACAAGCGATGGCGGCTTCATAGTCGCAGGAGGGTCCTCTTCCAATGATGGCGATGTTAGTGGAAACCACGGCGGAGTTGATTATTGGATAGTGAAATTAAATTCTATGGGAAATATAGAATGGCAAAAATGCCTCGGCGGAAGTTATGACGATGTAGCATATTCCATTCAACAGATTTCTGATGGCGGCTTCATCGTGGCGGGAAAGTCCACTTCCAACAATGGCGATGTCAGTGGAAACCACGGCTTAACTGATTATTGGTTAGTAAAATTGAATTCTGTGGGGAATATAGAGTGGCAAAAATGCCTCGGTGGAATTTCTTTGGATGACGCGCATTCTGTTCACCAGACCATAGATGGCGGTTTTATCCTAGCAGGTGGGTCCTCTTCCAATAATGCCGATGTCAGTGGAAACCACGGAAGTGCTGATTATTGGGTAGTAAAGTTGAATTCCGCAGGGAGTATTGAATGGCAGAAATGCCTTGGCGGAGATTTTTATGATTATGCGGAATCCATTCACCAGACCAGCTATGGCGGCTTCGTCCTGGTGGGATATACTTATTCCAATAATGCCGATGTTAGCGGAAAC
>QNEG01000060.1 GCA_003645115.1 bacterium
CGAAAATATATGTAGCACGAACGGAAATCACAGGTGTCAACACCAAAATCCTGCGTGCACTTTCTTGCAAAATCCCATCAGCAATTATCCAGGAAATCAATTTGTAGTGACAACGCCCATCACTAATCCGTGTATCCTATTGTTACGCAGTATATTATATTTTCAAACTGTCAAAGTCGGGATTAGCATCACAAAATAAAAACCCACCCTGATAGTTCAGAGTGGGATTTTGTTGATATTAAATTCAGTCGATTACCATTAGTAAACTCGCTTATATCCCTGGATTTTCTGGAAATTGTAGCTGATTGTGATAGCCCCTTCAGATTCAGAATCTACTGTCAACAATAGATAATATCCATCATAGAGTTCTACATAATAACTTTGTCCTACCACCATATCGATGATGTTTATCCATGAGCCAGAACCGGGTGCTTCACCGGTGCCATCATCCTCAGCGAACCAGGTTTCATGTCCACCGGTGGCGAGAATTTGGTCGGGAGAATTCAGTGTCTGGTCTCGGCTATCCCAAATTACATCTATATAGTCGGCATTTTCGGACAATGTGGAATAAAGAGTGTGAATTCCGGATAACCTATCCCAACCGATAGAACTTTCATCCGAACTGTCCCAATCCGCTAGAGTTATGTTATTGCGATCGACTGTTTCTGTGGTCACTGAAGCGAAAATACTCTCTTCATCGTCTCTATATGCGGTGACTTCTATTGTGCCCAGTTCATCGGGACTGAATTGATACTGATAGACACCTTCTTCTACATCATTCTCTAAAATCCCATTGAAATATATATAGTATCCATCGATACCATCTTCTTCATCTTCGGTTAGTGATTTAGTCCAGGAAACAGTTAGAGTCAATCCATCGGGATTCGCAGTAATAGTCAGGTTTCTGGGTGGTTCTATCGGGCTGGTCGGTTCCTCTTCACAACCGAAAAAAAGCATACTCCCTATCAATAATGCAACTGCCAATAATAAGAACCTTCTCATATCCTAACCCCCTTCTTATTTGTGTTATTATAGCCTATATTATATTATTTTTTCCTCCTGACTTTCCCACCGCTCGGTTTTGTCTCGGTGGTTGACTTCGATTCTTCCTTTTTGGTTTCTTCTGCAGGCTTTTCCTTCACTTCTTCCTTGAATAACTCCGGATTATTGGTTTTCAAGTCTTCAATAGTTTTTTCAAGTTGATTGACCTTGGTGTTCAGTTTAGCCATTTCCGCATTCACCTTAGTCAACTGAGAATTGACCTCGTCGAGTTGTTGTTTCAATGCTGCCACAGAGCCTGCTTGTTGGCATCCGCCCAGCAAAATTATTGAAACAACACTCACTACTGCCATAGTCCACATCACCTTTCTCATTTTGCCTCCTTTGTTTTTATGCTACCAGACATTACTTACGGAAAATATTACGCTTCCGATTAGTTGTCAATGATTTTTTTATCCATAATCCATATTAGTTTACAGGACAAATATAGTTCTCCGGTTATTGTGAAAACGAGTTCCTGTGCAAATTATCTTACTAACAAGGCTTTCTTATGTATAGTTGAATTTTCCGTTCGGGTCTCGATTAGATATAATCCAGTAGGCATATTATTACTATATTTGTCTGTGCCATCCCAACTGAAATTCCAGATACCCACATCCAGATTGCCTTCATAAATGGTATTTACTATGTGTCCGTTGATATCCCTTATCTCGATAGTAATGTAAGTAGGCTCGTTTATAGCCACAGCGATATTAGTAGATGAATTAAATGGAGTAGGGAACACTGTCATCTCGAGCCGCTGTGTGACCGATGCATTTCTGCCCAGTTCTGGTGGTGGTGGAGGAGAACCGGCATTCCCTGAATATGCAAATGATTCGCGTAAAAATCCTGCATAGGTTCTATCCATAGTGAGTTCTCCGGCATCATTCAGGAACACCCAGTATCCTTTTCCTGGTTCCAGCGAAGATGAATTTACATATCCTTCTTCCTCCACATCATAAGTAAATGCAGGTGGAACAATGAGGTCGGGGGGTTCGGTATGTATTCCTGACAATGGATAGCCATCGGGGGTAATAGGCGCTCCAATAAGTAGCCAGCCTCGACTGAATGGAATTTCAACAGTAAATACTGGAGCACCAGCGACAGTAACCTCCACATCGGCTAATGAGAATATCCAATATCCATTTCCTGGCTGAAGTTCCTCAACGGGATAATATGTTCCCAACTCATTTGAATATCTAAATGCTGCCAAAGCCGATGGGAACAAGTTTTGCCATTGGTTAATGGCTGGACTTACCGGCAGTGATATCAAATTCCATCCTCGATGCAATGAAATATTGCAGAATACATCATCGTCATCGGCAGGGTCATTGGGATTGGTGCCCAGCGCGACTTCATCGCCATCGGAAAGACCACCGCCATCGGTATCGGGATTATGTGGGTCGGTGCGATTCTCATATTCTTGAAGATTATTCAATCCATCGTCATCATTATCCAGATTGGCAAGACCTCGAATGGTGTCCGAACCGAAGAAATAAACTTCCCAGTCATCCGGCAATCTATCATCATCATCATCGGCAGTGGAATTTGGGTCCAGTTCTGGCGATGCTATTTCAGACAAATCGGGGACTCCATCATCATCGCTGTCCGCACTATTGGGATTAGTTCCAGCTAAATATTCATTTCGGTTGTCCACAAGATCGCCATCCGGGTCATCGGTGGGATTACAATGCTCTGGTCCATCGAAATGGAAGTTTTCCCACCAATCTGGTATTCCATCGCCATCCTGGTCGGCGACATCATAGAATGGAACATACATAGTATCTGGTGTGCTCAAATTCAATGCTGAATCCAGCGCAGTTAGAATCAACATATAATCGGCGCCGGGCATCAATTTTTCCACCACATATTCTGACTCATCGCCATCCAGTTCGGTTTGCAAGAATACATAGCCATCGGTATTGCTGACTGTTAGTTTGTATGAATAGATATCATCATCGCCGACCCAGAACACCGACAGTATGCGTTCAGCGAGATTGGGAACGGTATAATCGAATTCTGCTATCGGCGGGATAGTGTCTCTATCCTCTGGATTCAATCCCTGTGGAGTTATTGTGAATATTTCGCTCTCATTACCAGAATTATCATAAGCCGAGATACCAAATACGAACGATTCCATAAGAGTATCTGGTATCATTACCCAGGCGTTATCGAATAAGAAATAATTAGTCCCAGCTACATCGTTGGTTTCCCACCAATCGATAGTGGTTCCATTATCCCAGCCTTTATATACTTTGTATCCTGCGATATCGGGCGAATCGACTCGTTTCCACTTCAATCTTATGGTTTCATCATCGACCCAGGATGCGATAGCGAAATCTGGTGCAGATGGTGGAGTATCATCTTCAGGGAAACTGATTACATTGGCTTCATCCACAAGTTCGGCGAATCTATTATGAATATCTTCAGCATAAGCCATCAGAATATAATCGCCCTCCACGAAACCGAGTTGCTCGAACAAGAATGTAGTATCGACAGTGTGGTCTCCGGTCAGCATAATTTCTGCGATTGGTGTGGCACCAGCGGTAATATCCAATGGCTTTAGCATAAGTGTAAGATACACTGTATCATCGGGTTCTATACCGGTGATATTACCATTTATATCGAAACCATCAGGCTGAATCACCGGAGTCAGTTCGATTTCCATCGGACTGCGGAAGCCCTTAACCTGCACTGGATGGTCGGTATCGCCAGCGGGAATACCAGAAAGATGAACTGTCCACACGCCGGGAATATTTCTCTTTATCATCATTCCGCTATAATATTTATCATCATAATATCCATCTACCCTGACCAGTTCTGCCTCTTCATCGAACGAGCAGGAATCTATAGTGATAATATCACCTTCCGGTGTTTCCACAGCGATTTGTGGAGTTATATCGGCATCTGTCCTGACCATAAACAGGTTCATATCGGTCTCGCCGAGTTCATAGGTAATTTCCTCCTCCACAGTGGATTTGAAAAATGTTCGACGCATTTCCATCGGAGTATATGATTCTGCCTCATCCAGCACAGCTAAATGTCCATCGATGTAGGAGAAAGATGGTCTGAGACCGAAGAAATTGATGTATGCAACACCTTTTAGACCCCAGTGTCCGCCGGAATCTCCACCGTGTCGAAATTCGCCGTAGTATAGTGTTCCATCTACCTGTATATCGTGAGTGGGGAACAGCCATGCGATAGCATTATGTCGAATGTGGACTTCCACACCTGCATTTCCAGTAAGATGGAATCTGCCTTCGGGTTCGCGCCACATAGACAGTTCGGTTCCGCCTTGTGCCCAGATATAATCATTTATACCAGCACGCAAATTTGCATAGCCCATAATAGCCCATCCACCACCAGCGTAATTCCACCAATATCGCAGTCCAGCGGAACCTCGAGCGAGATGAGCGAGAAATCTAATATCGCCCTGCAATGCGAACATATCCTCACCGAAATCGATAGCCACCGATGGTTCCATTCTGGTAACCGCGCCGAAATACGGCACCGAAGGTCCGCCGGTGAGCTGGCAACCGAATTCTATATAAAGATTCTCCGGTTCGGTAATATGTCTAACTTCACCTTCCACACCGGTCAGGAAAAATCCAGTTGCTCCCAGTGGGATACCGGGACTCCAACCCATAAATTCTAATCTCACATCATCTATTCCAACATCACGAATTATGGTAACATAAGCTCCGATATATGTATCACTACCCAGATCTGGCATAAGCCCTGATATAGCGAGTCTGCCGCCGCCGGAGAATCTGACTATCGCGCCATCCTCCCATACAAATCGAAGTTGTGCTCTTCGTATAGCTACAGTGTGAGCACCAGCAGGGAACACGAAATCTGGGAATGTAATCGCCAGATCCATATTGATTAATTCACCGTGAAGTATGGCAATGGAGCGAGCATCGATGCTGAAATATCCGCCATCGATAAAACTGGTGGATGGTATCAGTGAAGAATTTACTTTTAAATACACTCTGCTGGCAAGTATAGTATCACCATTTACATATAAATCACGGAATTTAAATTGGAATGCATTATCCCACAGACCCAATTCGAAATCATCGATAAGATATTCGACTTCGCCATCATAATGGCTTCTGCGATATAGTCCGATTCCGCCGATGAAATTTGGACCATTATTTACCGAAATTTCTCCGGATATCTGCCACCACTTGGCATCGACATTGATATAAGCAGGTTCCAGTGATGCGGAGAACGAGAATGGCGCACCGAGTAGTGAATCGGGAGTAATTGCATCGAGTATGGAGTCGGGCAACATATCTGTAGATGGATCGAAACGGAAGCGCAATCCATTGTAAGTCAGGTCGAATGCACCACCGTAAATATAAGGCTTCGAGCCATCAGAATGAACAAATCTCGCTACACCAGTTCCAGCATCTAGGTCCAAATCGATATATGCACCGACCTCGCCTACCGAACCGATTTGCGCAACAGTATCTCCATCAGAATTTACCAATCGAATGTTGCCATATATTCTATCCTCGTCCATTCTATCGGAACAAATTTTATACACTCCATAATCGATACAGGTCATTTCTGCCCATGCAGTTCCACGCAATTGAACAGTGAATTCGCCCACTTCTGTCTGAACTATCAATGTCCCAGCAAACTCTGTGGAGGATGAATATGGACAGAATTCGATAGTGATATATCGCCAGGCATCGGGTTCCACAGTGAATGTATCGTGTCCGGTGATAGTGAATGCTCCCGAACCGAGCAGTGTAAGTCCGGTCACCGCGATAGGTGCCTCTCCATTATTACGCACTGTAATTCTTCTGGTTTCGCATTCGCTATATGCCACACTATCGAAACCCAGCAGAGCTGGTGTGATGGACAAATCGGTAATTGGTGATTCCACTCCAACACCGGTAAGTGGCACATTCTTTATCGGAGAATGCGGGTCATTTGAAAATATAGACATTATAGCATCGATAGTGCCAGTTTCGGCTGGGCAGAATTGAACCTCCAAAGTATCGGTAGTTCCGGGAACAATAGTAATTGCTTCACCGAATGATACGAAATAATTATCATCGAATATTTTAACAGAATCTACTATCAGTGTATCATCGCCAGCATTTCCGATAGTGAGATATTGTGGACCGCAGGCACCCACTGTGACCTCGCCAAATTCCAATATAGCAGGAGTAGTAGTGATTTGTGGTCCGAGCAATTCATATACCCAGATAGTCGTATATGCGGTATCAGAATTTCCGCAGGCATCATCCACCGCCAGAGATACATTATAAGTTCCTCTCTCTGTGTAAGTGTGAGAGGTAGATGATGCTGTATCGGTTTCGCCATCGCCGAATTGCCAGTTTCTCGATACTACAGCTCCAGTGGACGCATCATCAAAATTCACTGTAAGTGGAACCATTCCGGATACTGGTGATGCAGAAATACCAGCAGTCAATGTGGGACAATCCACAGTAATTTCCACGCTGACAGTTTCTGTGATGCAGAAATTTGACGCTACCAGGAATGCATCGTATGTGCCGGGTTCCTCGTAAGTGTGCACCACAGAATCCTCGCTGGAACTTTCTCCATCGCCAAAATATATAGTAGCACTTTCCACCAAACCGGTGCTCTGATTTTTGAAAGTAACATCCAATGGAGCGGTTCCCGAAGTGGGGAAAGCATATAGATTCGCAGTCAAATCCTCACAACAGTTTTTATCGAATTTTACATCGTGGTCGGATGAAGTGAATACATTTTCCCAGGCTATAATAGGACATCCTCCGGGAGCCTCATAGGATACAGCAATCGTCGGGAAAGTCTCCTCGGCAGTGGATTCATCGGAGACATCGGTTGCGCTGCCCCAGTATTCGCCATAGGGGAAGGATTTAAATTTTATCTTGCCCTGTTCCCAGTATGAGACCATAAAAGAATTCTCGCCAGCGGAAATAGTGGAGTATTTTTCATCCCAGAAAGCATAAGTGGCAGAACCATTTTCCCAAGTTTCGCCATAATCGGTGGAATAGACATATTTAATATCGTGGTCAGAGTCAGAATATTTGTATGTGTAAACCACCATTACTTGCTCGTTGTAAGCTGCGATTCTGGGTAGTGCGCCCGATGATGCTATATTTTCACCCGAAGACCAAGTTGCGCCATAATCGGCGCTAATGGATGCCCAAATTGCTCCAGTCTCTCCAGTGGATGTCTGAGTTACCACAGCCAGTTTTCCATCCTCGAGATAAGCGATATCACAATATTCCTGTCCCTCGCCGGTGAAATCCACTGGAGACCAGGTCAATCCGAAATCTGTGGAGCGTGAAAGATGCACATCGGTATCGATTAAACTACTGCGAATGTATGCTACATACACATAGTAGTAAGAATCATTATCTGTGATAATTTTCGCTCGCCTTTTTCCTGCGAACGATGATTCATCTACGGAATGAGTTTCTCCGCCAGCGCCGGTAAAACTGAATCTTGCCACCTGAACATCGTTGCCCGATGTATTATAACTTAAAAATACCCAATCTTGGGTCCCTTCTCCGATAGCGATTTGAGGATATTGAAGGTCGTAGTATGGATTGGTAATAGCGATTAGTGGGTTCCAGGTTTCGCCGCCATCGGTCGATTTTACCACCATAATAAATTTGTATGGGATTGTATCACTGCTCGAAATAAAAGCTGAGAAGATAGTGTTATCACTTGCGACTGCGATAGCTGGTTCGCCCTCGTAATTTAGACTCCCTGCGATGTATTGGTCGGTATCGAAACCCTTATCACTTCGTGGCAATGGCAATTCATCTATTGGAACTACCACAGAATTGC
>QNEG01000061.1 GCA_003645115.1 bacterium
GGGGGTTAATTTTCCCTTGCATAAATATTTTTTTGCGTATATTTTTAGCGAAAAAAGAACCCCCTGATGCCTCGCAAAACTCGGCATCTGTCCCCCTTGGTAAGGGGAACAAACGAGTGAGCGAAGCGAGCGAGTAGGGGGTTAATTTTCTCTTGCGCAAACATTTTCTTTTCGTATATTTTAGCGAGATAAAACAAGGAGTTTCTATAATGCGTTATAAATACACCGTGGTAATCGAACAGGATGAAGATGGCAAATATATCGCTGAAGTTCCCGCCTTGCAGGGATGTTATAGTCAAGGGGAGACATACGAAGAGGCTCTTGCGAATATACAGGATGCGATTCGTCTTTACATCGAGGCACGGAAACAACTCGGCGAGGATGTCCCAATAGAGCGCGCTATTGAGGAGGTAGAGATATATGAGCCGGCTTCATCCAGTTAATCCCACAAAACTGCTTCGTGTTCTCGAAAAACTCGGCTTTCAGAAAATCCGGTTTAGTGGCAGTCATATTATAATGAGAAACAAAGATGGCAGATAGCTAACCATTCCTGTTCATAAGGGAAAGGATATTTCCAAAGGAATATTGAAAAGAATTCTGAAAGATGCAGAAATACACTGGGAAGAATTGGAAAAATTTTTATAGATATTCGCATAGTATTACCGACTTCATAATGTGCAGCGGCAATGTTTTCGACCAATTCAGCGAGCGAACAGAACTTGTCCCGAGTAGTCGGGATTTAGATGTTGCAGAGTTATTTTTAGGAATTTTGCATTATTATCCAAATATTACTATATTTAGTTGAACATCAAACAGGAAGATGAAAATGCTACCTAAAAAGTTTCTGGATTGGGCATACCATAAACGAGCGAGATTGGTTTGTCGGCAGGTGGAGGGCGAACAGATGCACCCCCGCGAGATATTTCTCGGTTTCACCACTCACACTCCGGTGGTGATAACATACGGCAGCGCAGGAATAAACGGCTCTGTCAAGGGAATCGGATTTCTGCCGAAAAAAAAATATATCCAGGATGTGCTGGAAATATATATGGAGCATATCCGCACCAGCGATGAACCTCGATATGCGGATAGAGGATTGAAAATTCTTTATGAGCAAATGTGGTCAGATGAGGCATTGGAACGAATAGATTTTTCCATACTGGGGACACTGGAACTGGCTAAGGCTCACACCTGGACCAATATTCACGAGAATCAGCGGGTCTGTTTGCTTTTTTATGAACCGCCCAGTATATCATTCGAGGTGCGATGTATCGCAGAAATTCATTCTGACGATATATATCATAAGTTCTTGAATGCTCAACACGATATGTTTCATCATCCTAATCAAAATGTCTGGGAAAATCGGCCGGCATATATATTTCGGATAAAACAGATATATGACAATTCCGCCAGCCGCGATGGATTTGGCACGCCGATATTCCCCTGAATACAAAATCATTTGAGTTTCAGATAATATGGAACTATATACCACAGGTTTTCCTCACTATTCGTTGTCAGTAATTCCATATCTCTGGATATTTTTGTGAATTGGGAGAGATAGGATAATTTTCTCAGCAATTCGAGCCAATCGAACATTTTATATGGACTATAATGATGGATTTTATAATCCTGGCTAATTTCGAGTTTTTCTGCCATAAGTTTGTGAATATCAGTGATTCCAGCGATTTCATCCACCAATCCACACTGTTTTGCTGATATTCCGGTGTATGTCTTTCCTTGCGCCAGAGATTCCAATGAATCGGGAGTGAGATTTTTCCTGCCCTGAAGAATCCTATTCTTGAAAAGCTGGTATGAACTTTCCATATTTCTTTTTACCATCTTTCTTTGCTGAGTAGAAAATGTATCTGTTAGTGAATAGATATTGGCATTTTTAGACAAATAAATGGACTGTGTGTTAAGTCCTAATTTATCATAAAGACCTGCGATAGAGAATTTTCCACCGATTACTCCAATGGAACCGGTGATAGTGGATAAATCGGCGAAAATAGAGTCTCCAGCCGATGCGATATAATAACCGCCGCTGGCGGCATATCCAGCCATAGATACCCATACCGGTTTTTTCTGGGCAGCCTTTTTTGCTGCGCGCCAGATAATATCCGATGCATACGCAGAACCGCCCGGAGAATCTATGCGAAGTATTATTCCCTTTATGTTTTCATCTCTGGATGCAGATTCTATCATTTTCACTGTGGTCTTTTCTCCGGCGACCTTACCTGTGAGGAATCCGCCCGGATTGGATAGTCCTCGAACTATGCTGCCCTCCACGGGGATAATCGCTATTTCAGGAGATTTATCCCACCGGTGAGAAACCTCATTATGCTCGGATAGATATTTATTCGCAGATACCGATTTATTCCAGCCAGAAAATTCCATAAATTCATCCCAATATGCCACAGTATCGATAATTCCCTCATCCATCGCATTTTTTGAATGAAGTGGACATTTTTCGGTCCATCCACGAACTTCATCCACACTGATTCCCCTACTAATAGCGATTTCTGTAATAATTATGGTATCTATATGGGTAAGAATAGCTGTCAATTCTTTCCGCATCTCGGGACTCATAGTGTCGGCAGTATATTGTTCCGCAGCAGTCTTATATTTGCCTATGTGAACCATATCCGGAGTAATACCGAGCTTATCCAGGAGTCCTCGAAAATATGTAATTTCCACACCGATACCGAAAAAGTTCACTCCACCTGCGGGAGATAAACAAATCTGGTCGGCGATAGATGTCAGATACATAGTGCCATTCCCCAGATGCTCGGCGAATATCTTTATTTTCCCGCCTCGATTTTTGAATTCTGTTAGCAAACTGCGCAATTCCTCATATTGAGCGAATGAGAACGATGGATTCTCCAGCTTTATTATCAACTGCTCCACATTTCCATCCTGGATAATAGTGGCGATAGCATCGGATAGTTTGCGGAAACATTTCCCGCCCAGCAATGATGGCGATTCAGGATAGGAACCTTCTATAGTCAATCGAATAGATTTCTTCCGATACGGCGATAGTGATGGCAATCTTCTGCTGGACAACATAATACCACCGTAATAATCATCGGAACTTTGTGCTGATACAATCCCGGAGAAATGTCCCATATCCAGACGAAGACCAAATTCTATCTGCTCGTTTTCGATATGGTAGGAACCGCGTAAGTGAACGCCATCCACAGGCATTATTTCTCCGCCCACCATTGCACTCTTATATTCTAAATCATTGTGGAATATTGCATCAGCCCACAAGGTAATAAATTCCTTATATGGTCTGATAGCGAGTCCGGTTCGCAATTCTGCTACTTCATCCTCGCCAAGATGGACAAATACTGAATCATACATATACCCCCACCCATAATATGAGTCTATCCTCGGTTTTTCGGAATATGTCAATCCCCAGGATAGCCATCGTGCCATCCTGGATAACAGCCCCAGCGACCAGCCATATTTCTTTTTGTCCTCATAAAAATAATGAGTGCCCATATATCCTATTCCACCGGATTTACTACCTAATGATAATCCCCACCACAGTGAATAGAAATTAGTCTCTCTGCCCACCGGAGTTTCATATCCATACATATCGAACCCGAATGGAATAAATCGATTCGAAAATAGGTTGCTAAATTTCAGTCGATAATATACCAATTCTCCATAATCTCCCATATCCTCGACAAAATATCGACCAATATTTTTCCGTTGTATTATGGATTGGAAAGCACTCGATTGTATGGTTCCGAAATATGCGGGATTTTGAGTTCCGGTTAAAGGGTCATCGGGGCAGGCGATAGACCAACTTTGCGCCGATAACGAACCGAATAACACACAAAAAGTCATCGTTATTAAAAAAATTCTTGCATACATATTGTCCTCCGAAAAATAGTTATGTTATTAAATTACGCTATTTACAATCGTTGTCAAGCGAACACAAACATTATATTTTAGTTGCCAAATAAATAGTTTGAAAATCATAATTCATCCATTAAAATCAAAGTATGAAAAAATTCGCCACAAAATTTCTACTATGGGGATTTACTTGCATTTATGTCTTAATTTATATCCTATTTTTTTTGTTCCTTTTTGTGGTGCTGATTTTGGTATGGATAGCGGGAATATTTAGCAAAAAATTACAGCACAAACTAATCAATTCCACCGCGTATATATGGGCAAAGGTCACATTGTGGTTGACTGGAAGTCGAATCAGTGTAATCAGTCCAGAACATATTTCACACCATATGCAGAATGTCGTATATATCTCAAATCACCAGAGTCTTTTCGATATACCATTGCTGTTGGGTTGGATAGACAGTCGAATTCGATTTATGGCTAAGGACAGCCTTTTTCGAATTCCCATATTGGGGCAATGGATGAAAACTATGGGATGTATTCCAGTGAGCAGAAAAGTTTCCCGTTCGGAGTTGAAAAAATTCGATACAGTAGCAACATATCTTTGCGATGGCGGGATTGTATCCATATTTCCCGAGGGCACCCGAACTCGCGATGGGACACTGCAGAAATTTCATCTATCCGCATTTCGCCCGGCACAACAGGCAAATTCCACCATAGTGCCAGTATTTATCCAGGGTAGCTGGGACATACTTCCCCCGGGAAAGCGAACAATTTCGCCAGCCAGAGTAATTATTATTATCGGAGAACCTATCTACTATCATCAATATTCAAAATGGAACAGAAAACAATTATCAGAGTATGTTAGAGAGAAAATAGAACAATTACCAGACCATTTAAATGATTCCTGATAGAATTAATCATTCGGTTGAAATAATTATCCTGAACATAGTATCCAATTCGATAAAATTATGTTTGTGGAATCAATGATTTCCTCCACAATTCGAATGTCAACCACCAGTCTATTATCGGTCTTTGTGAATTGTCGCCGGCAAAATATTTTTTCACTGAATCTCGTATCAATTTATGATTATAAAATCCGGCATCATTAAACTGCGGAGAATGTAATTGTTCCATAATTCTATTGTGGATAGTGGTCATCATTTTTCGGAAGAAATTGTCATAGATTACTTTTTCCTGATTTCTGGTAAATGGCAACCACAAACGCATAAGATAAGGACTTACTCCCACCCTGAATGGCAATTTTCTTCCAAAGCGAGATAATCTATATTTTTCCAATAGTGGAGCGAATTTGCCGATAGCATTCAGATGGACTGCAGATTTCCTTCGCAGGTTGTTGCGCAAACTCAAGCCCGCAGACAATACGGACGGTTGGACGAATGGCATAAAATTTATGGTAAATTCATCCAATCGAGCCTGTTCGAGAGCAGAATAATTCGGCAACCGAAACCATATCGCCCACATCTCCGCAATCTCTTCACAACGCAATCCAGCGGCGATATCCAGTCCATTCTCGATATCCATAAGATATCCATTTTCCAAAATAGAATGAATCTCGGGAGTGAACAGTGATGGTAATTCTGCTCGAATCATTTTTTTCGTCAGTGCTGGAGATAGTTTCATATTGGGTATCGGAGCTAATCTTCGCAGGACTCTCTGCCGTAATATCTCACCCAGTCCACCATCGATATTTATAGCATCGCACCCTGTCAGGAAACGCAAACAATTCAAACTAATCGCCACCGATATTGGTATAGTAATCCATTTTCTGGCGGAATGTTCGCAAAAAAGTTCCCATAATTCATTTTCATCGGGGATTTGAAGATGAATCAATTTCAGCGGGAAATTTAGTTCACTCGCCATTTTCGACACTATTTGTATATCCGGTTCGTTTGGCAATCCGAATGATAATCCCGACCAGTTATCACCGGTGCCGATTAAAATCGCCAGCAATGCCCGAGAATCCAGTCCGCCGGACAGCGAAACATATTTCTTCCGAGACCGTTCCATATTCAGAAACGATGTCATTATTTCCAATACATCATCTGGTGAGATGTTATCGGTTTGTCTGGGGTGAGAAAATATATTCTTTCTATTAAAATGGAATTCGTTTCCATCGAATTCGACGAAACCTGCGGGAGCAAGCCGATGAATATTTTTCACCGGTGTGTCCCAATGCAACATACTCGGTCCCAGCCATAGCGAACCTAATTTCTCGAAATTCAACTCAGATTGTCCGCTACATTTTGCTACCCAATCCAATCGAGTGGAGATAATGAAACCATCATCCACTTTCGCCCAGAATGCGTCTCTCAGCCCGAGAATGTCATTTTCCACGATGAGTTTATTATCCCGCCATCGAAATATTACATAGTGCCCATCGCAGGGAAGAATGCCATTATCCAGATTTTTCTGCCAGTGATTTTTTCTCCATATCATTCCACTGTCTATTCCTATACCGCAAGCCAAATAACCAGTGTCGTTATCGCCTGAAAAAATAAGATTTTGAGAATTTTGGGGGATGAAAATAGAAATATCTTTCCCTATCGAGTGGTGAGAAAAATTCTTTCCCGGAAGATATCTACAATTCGTGTTATATGTAATTAGGACAGCGCTCACTGTAAATCCAATAGTTTTATGAAAATAATGGAAGCGATAAAAAATCCAATCATTGCCCGAGTATCACTGATATTCTGCGATATATTTTCCTCCCCAGGTCTGCAAAATTACTTTCACACTTTTTCCGGTCATTCTATGAGCTATTTCGGCTAATTCCTTGACCACATCGTTGGGATTTCTATCCACTTGTTTTTTTTCTATTTCTATCAGTAAAGGAAGTTGATTTTTTGTGATGCTATATCCTTGATTTTCCAGATATTTCAGGAATGCCTCATTCCCTTTGGGCTTGGAATAAAATGAATTCCAATCGATGCGGTCATCGAGTTTTTCGCTGGTATCCTTGTCTGGAGTCGGAGTCAGCAAGACCAGTATTGTAGCGATTAAGAATGCCCAGGCTGATTTCCGGATTAAATCCTTAAAGGAAAATTCTTTCTTTTTCTTCCTCATATTTAATAACCGACTCCCGAATAATTTACAGTAAATATATTAATGGTAAAATCCTCATTGTAAAGTTTTTTTTGAGAAAAATTGCACTATTCACATAGAAATGCGCCCACAAGAGCGATTATCCTGTTCGCCCAGCTAATCGACCGAGCAATTTTTTATAATTCCAATATCGATTGCCAGTCGGTGGTGATTACCTCATTATCGATTCTGGCGATAAGTCCCTGCAAAACCTTACCCGGACCTATCTCCACAAACTTATCCACACCATTGCCGGTCATATTTTCGATTATATTCATCCATCGCACCGGGTTAGTAATCTGTAATACCAGATTTTTCCTGATTTCCTCGGGAGACTCTATTTTATCTCCGGTAACATTGGAATAGAACATCACTTTGGGTTTGCCGAATTCGATTTTATCCAGCAGTTTTTTCATTTCTTTTTGAGCATCATTCATAAGCGGAGAATGAAATGCACCCGACACTGGCAGTGGAATAATTTTTTTGGCACCTCGTTCTTTCAACATTTCGGCGGCAAACTTTAGTATATCTTTCTCACCGCTGATTATAATCTGTCCTGGCGCATTATAGTTTGCCACCTCGATAATTCCCTTTTCCTTGAGTTCATCGACTACCTCCTGCACAGTATCCAAATTTGCGCCCAGTGGAGCCAACATTCCACCAGCCTCAGCTTGCGACATCACCTGACCACGAACAGTAACCGCACGGAGACCATCCTCGAATGACAATACTCCACCAGCTACCAGCGCAGAATATTCGCCGAGTGAATGTCCAGCTACCGCAGAAAATTCTGCTTTAGAACCCAGTGCAATTAGCAC
>QNEG01000062.1 GCA_003645115.1 bacterium
AGATAAAATTGGCTCAAAAAATATGGTGAAATAATGTCATCTGTTGTAAATCATATGAATTCATTATACTGAAGAAAACTTAATTATAAGTATAAAAATATCATATAGAACATTTGCTAAATTGAAGTTATTGAATTTTTTTAATTTTTTTCTTGAATATTCTTGCTAATATAAGTATAATAGATTAGTAAATGTAGCAAAGGGGTTATATGAGTTTTCAAGGTAATTTAAAAAGTGTCTCCTTTCCCGATGTATTACAGTTACTAACACTATCCAAGAAGACTGGGACACTTCATTTGAAACAAGACGGCACCGAGAAGCGAGTATATCTAAAAAATGGCGCCATCATTTATGGTGACTCGAATTTATCAGAGGATAGTTTCGACAATCTATTATTATCCAGCGGATTGATTACTCTGGAAGAGTTAAAAAAAGCTCGAAAAGTTCAAGAGCTAACTGGAAAAGACCTTGCATCGACACTGGTTTATTTGAATTTGGTGAGCAAGGAAAAGATTGCCGAACTTTCGCGACGATATGTAGAGAATATCGTATTCTCGCTGTTTTCCTGGGAGGATGGAGAGTTCGTTTTCGAGGAAGGACAACTTCCCGATACCGATATAATAGTCAGTAGCTTGAATACGATGAATATTCTTATGGAGGGAACTCGCAGGATAGACGAATGGACACGAATCAGGAATGCTATTCCAGTGGATAATGCGGTGCTTCAGGTAGCATCCGAGGTGTTGGCTCAAATGAAAGAAGTCAAACTCTCACCAGTAGAAACTATGGTATTATCGTTAGTAGATGGAGAAAGATGTATCTCTGAAATGCGGGACAAAGCATCACTGGACCAACTTACTTTTGCCAAAGCATTGTATAATTTGATTTCTGCTGGAGTGGTGCGTCAAATAGGTGTCAAGGAGAAGGTCACCAAACCTGGCGAGGAGAAAAAGGAAGCACTGGAACTTACTACTGCAATTTACAATCTCGCTTTCGATTTAGTGTTAGATGCAATCAAGAAAAAGATGGGCAAGACCGGACAAAAGGTTATTTTGAATACATACGATAAATTCAAATCGAAATATAAAGTGTTGGAATTTATCACTGCCCGAGACGATGCCAGTTTCGATTTCTCCAATTTTGTGGAGATGTGTTCGCAAATTCCTGAGGAAACGAGAATGCACGAGGTTTCCAATGGATTATCAAATTTCCTGGAGGAACTGTTGGAATCGATTACCGGAACTATCGGTATCAAGCAAAAAAAGGCATTGGCGAAACAAATCGAGGAATCGGTTCATCCTTTAGTAGCCGAGAATGAGGAACTTTTAAAGAAATATGGACTGTATAGCGATTTTAAACGAACCTTGGAATAGTTGTGAACATAATTGAAAAGGAGGAAATATGAACGGGAAAATTGTATTCTGTATTATTTGTGCTCTTGTGGGAATGGTATTGGCGCAAGGGATGGGAGTGCATCCCGAAAAACTGGAAGCAAATCCATTCTTAATCGTGTTGGATACTCTTTCTCTATTGCTACTACTTCTCACCACTTTTTTCGGATGGGAACTTTACAAAATGATGAAAGGTGGACAACTGGCTACATCCTGGGGCTTTATCTCTGTGGGAATATTTACTTTCTCCTTCGGAAGATTGATTCAGGTGGGAGTTTCCGCTAATTTCTGGGAAATTCCAGTCTGGTTTCCAAATGTTATTACTTTTTTGGTAGCGATTATGTTAGCATTGGGAGTATTTTCTCAGCGCAAAGTCCTGTCATAGGTGGTGATTTTTGATGACTCGGCAGGAAGCTATCCAATTAGTTCGGGAAAGAGTCAGCAATGATAATCTGGTGAAGCATATGATAGCAGTAGGTTCTGCGATGCGTTCACTAGCTGCTCGGTTCGATGATGACCCAGACAAATGGGAACTAACCGGTATCCTTCACGACCTCGACTACGACCAGACCAAAGATGATTTCCCAAAACACGGTATAAGAGCCTATCAGGAGTTAAAAAAAATCGGAGTAGATGATGAAATAGCCTCTGCGGTTCGTGCTCATCCGGCTCACCAGGAATATCCACCATCGAACCCGATGCAATGGGCACTACATATTGTCGATCCACTTACCGGATTGATTGTGGCAGCTACTCTGATGCATCCGGAGAAAAATATCCAATCGGTAGATACAGATTTTGTGATGCGAAGATTTAATGAGAAACGGTTCGCCGCCGGCGCCGACAGAGACCAGATAAAATTGTGCCAATCAAAACTCCATATCGAATTAGAAGAATTCATAGACATTGTCCTGAAAGCGATGCAATCTGTATCCGATGAACTGGGATTGTGAACCTTTTTATTTCCTCTGTATCTCGTTCCAATTATGAAATGTTCCATACATTAACTATGTATCTACATTTCGTGAAATTCGATAGTATAGTAATGAGCATTGACATAACCTTCACTGTTGTTTCCTTGGAACTAACTTTCGCCATCATAACCATTTAATTGGAGATTTACTTGTATTTTAAGCAGATTATTATGAAATAATGTTCTGCAGGGAGTGAGTCCCGAGTGGCGGTAAACCACTTTTCGTTGTGTTGCTTTTTTTTGTTCTGCAAAGCAGAACAATTACCTACAACACCTCGGATTGCAGAAGTTTGCTCGAATTGAATTTGTAAGTCGGGATTAATCCCAGATTTTACGATGAAATATATTGTTTAGGTAGATTATTTATTACTCAAATATAAATTCTGCCGGGAGTGGGATTTGAACCCACACAGGCATCAAGCCCACTAGCCCCTCAAGCTAGCGCGTCTGCCAATTCCGCCACCCCGGCATTTATCATAAATTTCCTGATTTCTCTTGATTTCTAAATCGAAAGTAAACATATTTACAGTTGAGAAATTGTCAAGCCAATTTTTGGAGGAATTTTTTATGCGTAAAGTTATGATGTTTATAGACGGGAGCAATTTGTATCACGGAATGAGAGACATTCTGGGAAAAGTCAATATCGATTATGAGTGCTTTATAAAAAAATTGGTTGGAGATAGATATTTAGTTAGAGTCTATTATTATACTCCCGTTATTAACAGAGAAGAAGCGGAGGAACAATATCATTCCCAGCAGAGATTCCTGACATATCTTACCGATATTAACTATGTCCAGGCAAAATTCGGCAAATTAGTTCGTCAGGGAGAGATATTAGTGGAGAAAAGTATCGATGTCAAACTGGCTGTGGATATGGTTCGATATGCGGGATTGAACTATTATGATATCGCCATACTTATCAGCGGCGATGGCGATTTCGTCCCTGCGGTAGAAGCTGTCAAGGAAATGGGAAAACAGGTAGAATGTGCATTCTTTATCCAGGAAACTGCTAATGTCCTAAAACAAGTCACAGATGTATTTATCGAGCTCAACCAACATTTCCTTGCAGATTGTATTTTTCATAAGGAAGATTATGACTATAATGAATAGAATAAAATAATAATAACGAAGGGGAGCATTATGAAAATAGCATTAGGTTCGGATCACGCCGGTTTTGAATTAAAAGAATACATTCGCGATACGCTGAAGAGTCGAGGTATTCGAGTAATAGACCTCGGCACGCATTATCCGACACCAGCAGACTATCCAGTGTATGCAAAGAAAGTTGCCAAAACCATAAGAAATTCACAGGCTGATTTCGGTATCCTCATCTGTGGCACTGGATTGGGAATGTCGATATCGGCAAATCATATAGATGGTATCCGAGCAGCATTGTGTCCGGATACACAATACGCAATACTCGCCAGAGAACATAATAACGCTAATGTGCTTTGTCTGGGAGCAAGATTTATATCCCAAAAATTGGCACTAGAAATTGTCGATGTGTTCATATCTACAGATTTTTTAGGGAATTTTCCACAAGGCAAAAGACACAAAAAAAGAGTCGCACTTATCGACCAACTGAAGTAAATTACTTCTACCTACTATTCAAATATCTCTATAGCAATGCGGGGAAATAAGCGATTTACACAAATTATCTCGAATCATATGTGGCAAATAAAATTCCCGAATGCTTTGTCTATCTTCATAAATTCGAACCCAAAATCTATTTAAATACAGAGAGTGCGACAGGGAATTGCCGAAGGCAAGGAAAGTCGCACAAGAAAAGCAGGCTTGCCTGCCGACAGGGAATTGCCGAAGGCAAGGAAAGTTGCACAAGAGAAGCAGGCTTGCCTGCCGACAGGGAATTGCCGAAGGCAAGGAAAGTCGCACAAGAGAAGCAGGCTTGCCTGCGCCCGAAGGGATTCGAACCCTTTGCCTTTGGCTCCGGAGGCCAACGCTCTATCCACTTGAGCTACGGGCGCATTATTCCTCATTCAATTTCAAAACTGTAATATTACTGTTAGTGTAAATGCAGATTTGAGAGGCAATCATTAGCGCATTCTCCACTATTTTCTCGATGGGCATTTTTTTTCCGAATTTCAACATAGACCTTGCTGATGCTAATGCATATCCTGCCCCAGAACCTATCGCTACAATACCATCCTCTGGTTCGAGCACATCGCCGACTCCAGTCAATAATAATGCCTTATCTTCATTTAGCACCGCCAGTTCTGCCTCCAGTCTTCGAAGATAACGGTCGGTGCGCCATTCTTTGGCGAGTTCGACCGCAGCGCGCAATAAATCGTGATGTTCCTGAAGTTTATCCTCGAACCGCGAAAGCAACGCAAATCCATCGGCAGCAGCACCAGCAAAACCCGCTAATACACTATCATCAGCGAGATAGCGAACCTTACTCGAATTACTTTTCACTATCATTTCCCCCAGCGAAACTTGACCATCACCACCTATTACTGCATTCCCATCTCTTACTATACCCAATATTGTGGTGCTGTGATATTCCATAATTTCCTTCCGTTTTAACATAGAATAATCGATAATTTTGCGAAATCAATATAATTATCCAATATTTATTATGCGAACTTATGTTCCCATCCGATAAGTTCATTTGGAGATATCGGTTTCCCCTCCAGATTGATATTTATACCGGTGCGAGTCATCTTTCCCACAGGAGTAACCGGTGTATCGAATTGTTCGCTTAATGCTATTGCGACTTTATTTCCAATTTTTTCTGGAGCAGTAAAAATTAGTTCATATTCCTCGCCGCTGCGAGCAGCCAATATATGAGGTTCAATACCCAGATTATCCGCAACTGTTCGAACTCCCGGATATAATGGTATCTCATCTATTTCTATATTTATTCCCAGATTGGATTCCTCGGCGATATGCATAATATCGGAGTAGAAGCCATCGGAGATGTCTATCATAGAATTTACCTCGAATTCACCGATAAGTTTTCCCTCATTTATTCTGCTTCTGGGTTTTCGATGTCTGACAGATAGCATATCGCGTTGGATGGGAGAAATATCGCCGGAGAATCGATTAGTCAACAGGAAATAGCCGGCGAGTGCTCCACCGAGAGTTCCGGTAAGATAAATGAAATCATCTGCCTTTGCGCCACTTCGCAGAATGGGTCGTGGTGCGCTTCCCACTGCAGATACTACTATATGTAATTTTCCATCGGTTCGTGAAATATTGCCGCCTAATATTTCACAATTGCATCGGCAAAATTTCTCCACACCTGAATATAGCATACTCAATTCATTTTCACCGAAACCATCGGGGATTGCGATAGCGATAAGCACTCCAATCAATTCTCCGCCCATCGCTGCGATATCTGAACATCCAGCAGAAACCGACTTATAACCTACATCCTCAAGAGAACAGTAATTCAGTTTAAAATGGACATCCTGAACCAGTTCATCGGTGGTTAGTAATAATTTCCCCTTCGGTGAGGAGATAACAGCACAATCATCTCCCAGATAATGAGGGAATTTTTCTCGTAATAAATTTATTAATTTGAATTCCATAGATACCATTAAATTGGAATTTAGCTCAATACAACTCCAAATTCTCGCATAGGTCGGTATTACTCGCAATGATATTTTAAGCAGTTTTAAGACAAGCTCTTAATTCCATATTATTGAGAAATTTATTGTCTGCTATCGAACTAAAATTAGTTTTCCGCTATCGCTGGTGTTTCCTATACTGACCCGATAGATGTAAATACCGGATGGAATACTTCCAGCCTCGAATTTCAGTGTGTAAATTCCCGCCGGTTTATACTCTGTTTGTTCGAATATTTTCCTACCGAAAAGGTCATATATAGCGAACTTGATTTCTTCACCCTCAGGCAAATTCAAATCCACCTGACAGGCGCTGTTGAATGGATTTGGATATGGTGGAGTAATCACCAATTTATCAGGTAAATTATCCGAATTCGGTTTCTCCTCGATTGCCAAATAAACCTCGGTGGAAGTTAGATAGCCCACCTGATTTATATATGTTCCATTTCCGCAATTTCCGATAACTGCCTGCCCGATGGATGCATAACTTCTATATGTTCCATCGGTTCGATATCCACCGCCATTATCCTGCACATGAGGATATTCGGTGGTTTGCGCGAAAGCGAGGACAATTCCCAGTATATAGATTGCCGCTATTTTTTTCATATTTATCACCTCACTTTTTCTGTGTTTCTTTGTGTCTATGCTGATAATTCTCGCCCATTTCTTCGGGATAGCCGTAAGCTTTCGGATAGAGCAATTTACCTTTTGTCCATCCATTTCCATCTCCCTTTTCCTCCACTACCGGACGAGATAGCTGATGGATAACTGGGTCGTCGCGGTCTGCGAGGATGATGTAATATACCTCACGACCAGGTTCACCATAGACTGTGAATGCAGTAAAATCCACATTCCAATCGCAACCCGTAAGAAAAGGTTTTCCGACAGGGGTGAGGTTTATGGATGCTTCATCTTCTTTCGTCAGGGATTTGAAGTAATCTGGCATTTTTACTACGGCTTCGCCATCGGCATCGAGTTTGACTTTGCCGCGATATAGGCACAGATTTTCCGGCGATTCCACGAAGTTATGTCGGAGTGTTTTGTTCAATGGGTCGTCTGGATGGTCTATTAGGAACGAACCGCTCCCTTTGGAAATAGAACCTGTGATATTTACATTTCCATCGAAGTAGCCAGCGTATTTTGTTCCAGCTCCACTTACATTGCCATATATACCGTATTTTATTCCACTATCCCCATAGGCATATCCATAAACAGCGTAATTATTTAAAGTTCCGCCGGATGCCTCACCCTGAACACCGTATCTTGAACCAGTGCCAGCAGTAATGGCTTCAGAACAGATTCCCATATATCCTCCGCGGAAGTATCCGCCATAGCCCCAGTTCGGGGAATTGGTGCACTCGGCATAGATACCGGCGGCATCTGCATCGGTAGATGTATTCAAGAAGCAGGCGACAGCATCACTGTCAGAAGCCCAGCCAGTAACATTTCCCTCGCCATATACAGCATAATCTTGTCCGCCAAGGTATCCGAATGGGAGACCTGCACCGCCGGTTCCATATACACCATATCCGACATTTCCGCCGACATCTCCATAGACGCCGTAATTGATAACTCCGCCAGATGCCATACCTTTTACGCCGTAATTATCACCGCTACCGGATGGCAACGAACCACAATTGCCATATACTCCATATCTTTCTCCTGCGCCGGAACCGACAGTATTGCCGTAAATACTCGCACCGGTTGCCATATCGCCATTTACTTGGAAATAAAATAACTCTCCAGCATCATTGACTCGCCCAGCGGTATGGTTATTTGCTTCGATATA
>QNEG01000063.1 GCA_003645115.1 bacterium
GCCGCAGAGCTGTGAGAATTATAGATATTTCCCTATCATAGCGATTAACCAACTGGTTGTGTGAATAGTCTAATAGCCGGCAACTAAAACTAAATATTTACCCCCGACAGGATTCGAACCTGTGACCTACGGTTTAGGAAACCGTCGCTCTATCCACCTGAGCTACGGGGGCAATAAATATTAAAATACAGAAATTCAGTCTGAAATATACTCACATCGGACTCGATGTCAACAACAACATTATAAACCCTATGCATACTATCCACCTGAAAATAATTTTCCTTTTTGTTAAAATTATCCTTGTGAAAATTAAACTAAATCCTATTTTTTTATTATTCATAAATAAATAATAAGGAATATTTATGTATCTAAATCCATTGACTTTATTGGCTTATATATTGTTGGGAATTGCAATGTCCACATTTATATCGGTAATCCCGGCATTACATATATATAATGTGATGGGACTGATAATTATCGGGATACTGAGTTTCGGGCATTTTATCCCACCGGAAGTAATACCATATATGTTTATGGCAATGTTGGTCACTTATGCAGTGCTGAATACATTGACCGCGATATTTCTATCCGCACCAGATGAAAGTATGATATTTGTGGTTATGCCCGGACATAAGGGAATATTGATGGGCAGAGGATACGAAATCGCTATGTTGACCGGGTTTGGCGCATTATTGGGAATATTGCTACTGCTATTGATTACTCCGTTGTCATTTTTTGTCCTGCCCTCGCTGCGAAGGCTGATGACTCCACATATGCATTGGGTTTTGGGACTGGTCACAGTGTATATTCTTATGTCGGAATGGCCCAAAGGTGTGGAACGAAAACCACCCGGATTAGCTCGCTTTTTGGAAGCCTGGCGGTCATTGGGAGCAGGATTGCTCACTTTTATACTATCCGGGTTCCTCGGTTTAATAGTCCTGAATAAAACTATAATCCCAATACGAGCATCTTTTCAGGCATTGATGCCGGTATTTGTGGGACTTTTTGCTATCCCCGCAATCCTTTTGAATATCGTGTCTAAGGAAAAAATCCCCGAGCAACATATCGCAGAATCTATCGATGTTACTCCTGGATTGAGTGCCCGGTCAGTTTTCGCTGGCGGATTAGGCGGATTGATAGCTGCACTGTTCCCCATACTAACAGCAGGAATGGGGGGATTAATCGCAGGGCAAGCCACAGCTCAAAGGGACAATAGAATTTTTGTTATGTCGCAGGGTGTTTCCAAGGCGGTTTATTATGTAGGGGCATTCTTATTTTTCTTTATCCCAGGAGAAATGATGGGAAAAGGCGGATTAGTAGCTATGGTATCGCCATTGTTCAAAACATATACATATCAGGAATACTGGTTGGCGGTGGCATCGATGATTTTCGCAGGCGGAATTGCATTTATTCTGCTACATTACTTGTCTAAATTGTTCGCTAATATTATTCACAAAATAAATTATCAATTGATTTCCGGAATTACACTAATAATCTTGATTGTGGTGATATTTTCTCTGACTCGATGGATGGGACTTTTCATTATGACAGTGGCAACCGCAATAGGATTAATACCGGTGCTATTCGGTTCGAGAAGATTGAATTGTCTGGGAGTTCTGTTGGTCCCGATATCACTGAATATGGCGGGTATCGGTCCAAAAGTAGCTCAATTCCTGGGAATAATATAAAAAATATGAATATAACTCTGGGAGGATTTTATGAAACCTAACCTAAAAATCACAGCTTTTGTTTCGCTGATATTACTATCATTTAATATCATATTCGCTGTTGGCGAGCAGTTAGATGAATTCGCATTATTCGGCAGAGGTGCCGGTTCATCGGGTGATTATGGAATCTCCGCATTATGGGGGAATCCTGCTGGTTTATCAAAAACCGCAAAATACTCTGCTTCTGCTGCCTGGCAAAATATGTGGGGTGTATCACAATATTCTCAATATATCGTAGGCGGTTATTATTCCACAAAATATTTAAATATGGGTTTGTCCATAGATTATTTCGGCGACCCGGACATCTATTCCGAAATGCAAGCCAGTGCTACTATCGCCGGTGTCCTCCCACGAATTTATGGAATAGACCCCGCCTGGGGCACCAGAATTAAATATGTCGATGTGGGTTGCCCGGAACCTTATGGTAATGTCTCCACTGTCCTTATCGATGGCGGAGTTACTCTGTTCTTCTCACACCGTGCATCGTTGGGTTTTTATGCAAACAATATTCTCAATACACAATTAGTAGGATACGATATAAATAGACTATATAGTCTTGGATTTCGCTATGATGTTTCCAGTTGGGCGAGTGTATTCGCTGATGTTCAGATTAGTGAGGATGGTCGAGGAGAAGTTTACCTGGCACAGAGATTAACCATAATCAGATGGCTGGATTTAACCGCTGGTCTGGGTGGAAGACCTACCAGATTCTTTGTCGGACTTAATTTTATCTGGAATGACCTGGCTATCGGTTGGGGAGGAACTATTCACCCCGAACTCGGAATGTGCAATGGCGGTAAAATACTCTGGGAGAAAAAATAATGCTCTATTATGAACTCGAGCAGTTAGTTAATGAGTTCTTCAATGAAAAAGGTTTAAACGAGTATGAACGAATTCGTGCAATCGATGAGATAGAAAATCTTCCCCGCTGTGGACAATCAATCCTTTGTGAACAATTGCAAACTTATCGATGTGATAATATCCAGAATTTCTGGGAAATCCTGCACAACATAAAAACTTTTTTCGGTGTCCAGTAAGTCGGTCTTGTATTCTCTATATTGCCAGAATTTCGATACCGAACTCGGAATTTTTTGAACCATTCCATTTTCAACAAATCATCGATTTATTACAATCTATTAGTATTCACAATGCTGGGGATTTCTATTATCGGGTAATCTCATACATTTTTTATCGAAAATATTTTTATTTTGGGGTTGCAAATTTTATTTTGGAGTTGTATATAATTTGGTTATAATAAAAATCGGAGGATAAAATGCGTTCACTGGGCGATTTATTAGATTTAGCTACTACTAAAGGTGCTAAACGAGTAGTAGTTGCGGGTGCCAATGAAATCGATGTATTGAGAGCTGTCGAGGATGGCAGGAAACAAGGATTCGCCGATGGGATTTTAGTCGGTGAACCCAATGAAATCGAGAAAGTAGCCAGTTCGCTGGATATCGATTTGAACAATTACGAGATGGTTCCAGAAAGCGACTTGGGAAAGACTCCCGCTATCGCAGTGGAAATGTTAAAAAATGGTGAAGCTGATGTCCTGATGAAAGGTTTAGTATCCACCAGTAAATTTATGAAAGCTATACTTCACAAGGAAAAAGGATTATTGAAGATGGCATCATCCGAATTGCTCTCCCATATCGCAGTATTCGAAATACCCGAGTATCATAAACTACTGATGATAACCGATGCTGCGATAAATATTGCGCCGACCTTACAAGAGAAGGTCAAGATTATAAATAATGCAGTCGATGTCGCTCACTCTATCGAGATTGACAATCCAAAAGTAGCTTGTGTGGCGGCTGTAGAAAAAGTTAATCCTGGCAAGATGCCCGCTACCGAGGATGCTGCGGTGCTATCGATGATGAATCGTCGGGGGCAAATAAAAAATTGTATCGTGGATGGTCCATTCGGATTCGATAATGCTATAAACAAAAAGGCAGCGCAGACCAAAAAAATTATCGGCGATGTGGCTGGCGATGCAGATATTATTTTATGTCCAGAAATAGAAACTGCCAATGTCCTATATAAGACATTGCAATATTTTGCCAATGCGGTTTGTGCGGCAGTAGTTGCGGGGACTCCCGTTCCTATAGTGTTAACATCTCGCGCAGACCCCGAACGCACTAAATTGGCATCATTAGCACTGGGTGTCCTAATGGCACATTAAACCATAATATCGAAATAAAATTAGGAGGAAATAATGGCAAACAAAAAGAAGCGCAGAAAAAAATTGATAAAACTGGAACGACTTCGTCGCAAGAGGCGAAGGAAAGACCTGAAACGCAAAGGCAGTAGGGGATGGCGCAATTTACTTCCCAAATGGTCATCCTCATAAGACTAAACCATTCGTTTTAGCGGACGGAATATAGAAACCGCAGATATACCCAGATAGAGATTTCTCTGCCGACACAGTCGGAGACAGGGGGATTCATTCCCCCGCAAGTCGTATATTTCTATTTCCGATTCCACAGGCGCGGTGATGACGCGCGACGAATTAAATAGATATGAGAATGCGGCTATTGTAAGGGCGAACGCCATCGCCCCCGCTGATAACATTTTCTTCTTTCTGCGGTTATTTGTGTTCATCTGTGGCAAATCGATGTTTTTCTACCACGAAAATGGCACCGGGGTGAATGTAATTACAAATATCACTATGCACACATATCCGATTATAATTCTTTTACTATCCAGATATTTTTCAGGATTGACAATTGGTGGATGTTTAACTCCGAGAGCGAACCATAACAGTAGCGCCCAAAAAATCCATCCCAACCATAAAAGACCCAGTGGTAATAGAGTGAAAAAAACTATTTTAGACAATTTGTGAGCGGTTTTTCCCCACAGTGCGTATGAGATGTGTCCGCCATCCAATTGTCCGATTGGCAACAGGTTTAGTGAAGTCACAAAAAGACCTAACCATCCCGCAAATGCTGGCGGAGAAAGATATAAGTCATATCCGGCGGGAATATTCCCGTGTATCAGTTTCGATACTATAGTCAGTATAAGCGAACTGCCCAGTCTTATTCCTGCCAAATCATCGGATATTGGAACGACTTTTGATATAGCAACGCCCCATATCAGGATAGGGAGTGCGATAATGAAACCCATCAATGGACCGGCAGCGCCGATATCCATCAGGGAACGACGAGTTTCTATCGGTTCCTTAATTTTTATGAATGCACCGAATGTGCCAATCAATGTGGGAGCGGGAATGAAATAAGGCAATGTAGCATCGACATTATGCATTCGCGATGCGATATAATGTCCGCACTCGTGGCAACCCAAAATCAATATCAGTGGAACAGAGAATCGGAAACCATTCAAAAGCCATCGAAATGTGAATTCTTCCGTCGGTTCCATTATTGCGCCAGCCAGAGTAGTGGTGATAATCGTAATCACCAAAAGAACGATATTAATCCATATTTTCGGTTTTTTCTTTTTATTCTGCATAAAATCAACCATTTTCACTGGATATGTGGGAATTTGCTCATCCATAAATTATTTCTTTCTGACCCATTCCAAAAATTTGTGCCACCAGTATGTTCCATCGATTATCAAATCGGCATTAAAACTTCGTTTTACTTCATCGTGTCCGATGAAATTATCGGAATTATTATCTTCGAACTTCTCCCGATAGCGAGTGTTTATCCTGATAGACTTATGCAATCTGAATCCGAACTCGATACCCCATTGCTCGCCATCGGTCTTTTCTCGGAGTATTTTGGATACATTATTTTGCTCGATAAATATCATACTGCTTAATATATAATCTGTGAAACTGTAATTATTGTAAAGTGAAATGTGAAACCGTTTGTCTCGCGATTCACCTCGATAAATGTCCCTGAATCTAATATTCAATATTGCCATTTTTGGGATTGCGATTTTGAACGCATAGTTCCATCCGTAAAGCCAACCTTTTTCCTCCTCCAATTCACTTACTATAGAGACCAGGTTCAAATTTCCCAGTGTATCGGTGACAAACCGCGCCTTTTCCCATTCATAATTCCTATCGAACACTCCATTCACAAATTGTGGAGTCTGGAAATCTGTTCCGATGCTAAAATGAAACCATTTTATTCCCAATGCGAGATTGGGGAAAGAAATTCCCGCACCTGGAGTATTTAAAATTGCGGTTTCTCCAGCGATATACGCACGGAATTTTTTATACCGAACAAAATTATATCTGAATCCGCCACCTATTCCGTGAATTTGATGTCGCTCGAAATCATCTATATTCTGCAAGTTCTCTGAAATAATTATACTATCTTCTGGAACATTGAAATTATCCGGTTGCGGGTCTATTTCATCTGGATAGCCATCTCCATCTTTATCATCGATTTCTGCGAACAAATTCCAATCGCCGGCGTAGAAAAATTTCAGATACATTCTGTCGCTGGTTTTACCCTCTACATTCAATCCAAACAGTCGAGGATAGGCGAGATTATCGGTAAATGCGCTGGCGGAAAAATTGTCTTTCCTGAATTTTAGTTCCAATCCAGTCATTTTTTCGAAAGGGATGAAAATAGCATTATTGTAATTATCCACTAAAATTCCATTCCCGAAACGAATATTTTCCAGCAATCCCGCTCGGATAAATACGGGGTCATCGGGTTGACATATTTGAATATATTTAATATGGCTCAACAAATCGTTCCATTCATCCCAGGCTTCGGAATAAAAACCAGAATTGGGCGAAACCGCAATCCATAAATCATATACCATCTTGATTTTCCAGAATTCTATTTGATATAGGAGTCCGCCGTATAAATATTTATCATTCTGATAAGTGGCATAGCCAGAATGCCCTTTCACATAGTGCCTAAATAGTTTCCTACGCAAACTGGGAAAATCGAACTGATAATCACTGGCGGGAATCTCCCGATTGTTTATTAAGTTGAATAAATATTCTCCATCCTTACTGGAATTTTCATACCATTTTACATTCGGCGAAGTATGCTGGTGAAATAATTCCACCTCGCCTCGATGGAATACTCGCATAGAATCATTAAATAACAACCACATTTTTTTCTCGGATGCATATCGCACTGTGGATGAATCCCGCCATATCCTAAACACAAAAGTATCCGGTGGATTTTCGATATGAATGGTGGCGGTTCCGGTGTGCAATTTTATATATGAATCAGCGATAAAAAAATCAGCCCGAGAATTTTTTGACAACTCCACAATTTGCCCATCGAAGAGCAAAATATATGCCTTTCTTTTCCCGGTAATAATAGTGGAACCATCTATGATTTGTTCACCCATCTGAATTTTGCGAACCGTATCTCCATAGGATATTTTAGCCTCGGGAGCATATAGAATGATGGGAAAATCTCTGTCGGTATTGCCATTTTTTGAGCCATCATCTTTGGGATTTTGGATAGATTTTTCCGCAAATAAACAGCAGAAAAATATTATCGAGATTGTGATAATTATTTTTCTCATCGATATAGAACACTACTTAATAATATCGTGTTATTCTTTTTATTTTCTTAAATGGCGCTTTTTTCTTTTTCTTTTTCAATACATCCACCGGCAAGTTCAATTCATCTTGAAGTTGTTTAATTTGGTCTCGCAGAAATGCTGCGTATTCAAAATCGAGATTTTTTGCTGCTTGACGCATCAATCGAACTAATTCATCCAGTTGACCCTCCAGGGGAAGTTCATCCAGATATTCCGGCAATTCGGACTTTTCGAGTTTATGTTCATCACCAGCATCCGCAATAGATGTGGTCAGCATCACATCATTCACCGATTTCTTTATCGACTTCGGAGTGATATTATGCTTGCGATTATATTCTTCCTGAATCGTTCTTCTTCTTTCGGTCTCTTTGATTGCTTTAGCCATAGAGTCGGTGATTTCATCTGCATATAGAATGACTTTTCCTGCTTGGTGTCTGGCGGCACGACCGGCAATCTGGACAAGTGAGCGATACGAGCGCAAGAAACCCTCACGGTCGGCATCCATAATCGCCACCAATGATACC
>QNEG01000064.1 GCA_003645115.1 bacterium
AATTATCACCGCGTAAATTGGTTCAGTCGAACAAACTGATTCGAGGAATTGGAATTTTCGCATTGATAATATTACTGATTACGGGCACCGCAATCGCAATACCAGAAAGGTTCGCACAGGGAACTATTCGAGTATTCAATCCCAATACAGCTTTCCCAAAAATGACCAATACGATACTCACCATTTCATTACCCAATTCTGGCAGAGCGGTTAGATTCAATGATTACACCATAAAAATCAAGGCTACTGGGGAAATTCCCGATAAGGTATGGATATACAGAAAACTTGGCGAGCAAGGTTATTCACCATTCGAGGCGCAAACCGACCCCGCTAATCCCGAGCTATTTAGATATACATTCCGAAAACTGGTCGAGGATGTCCAATTCTTTGTAGTGGGTGGTGATTATAAAAGTAGAACAATTAAAATCACCACTTTGGATTTACCGCGAGTGGTGGATGTATCATTAGAATACCATTTCCCATCATACACCAATATGGCTACGCAAAGGATAGAAAGAAACGATGGCAATATCGATGCATTGTATGGCACCAGAGTGAATGTGGAAGCGCGAGTGAGTAAAGATGTGAAAACTGCGAAAATTATGTTAAACGATTCCACCGAAATACCTATGAAATGCGATGGTAAGGAAATCACTGGAAAATTGACAGTTAAAGGTGATGGCACATATTCTATTCAAGTTTGGGATAGCGATGGTAATTCCGACCCGCAACCGCCACAATATTCCATTCATTCTCAACCCGATGAAATTCCAGTGGTGCAGATAACATATCCAGGGAAAGATATCGATATAAATGAGGAGATGAAAGTGCCAATTCAGGTATATGGCGAGGATGATTTCGGCTTCTCCAAGTTTATTCTAAAGTATGTAGTGGTGACTCAAGAGAGCACCGAACATAGTTTCGAGTTACCATTCTCTTTATTCGGCGAAAAGCAAGTGACTCTGGACTTCACATGGAATCTCGACCCGCTGGGACTTATCCCGGATGATGTGGTAAAATATTGGATAGAGGGATACGATAACGATATGCTCACCGGACCGAAAATGAGCAAGAGCAAAGTATATTCATTGCGGTTTCCATCCATAGATGAAATAATCGAGGAAGTCACTGGCGAGCGTAAAGAGCAGATGGAGTCCGTGGATGAAGCGATTCAGGCGCAAAAAGAATTTGTGAAGCAAACTGAAAAATTGATACGGCAGATAAAACAAGATAATGAACAAATTTCCTACCAGCAAAAAGAACAAGTTCAACATCTAATAGAACAACAGCAAAATCTGGTGGAACAACTGGAGCAAACCGTCCAGAAAATGCAAACTACATTAGAGAGGATTCAGGAAAATCAGATGGTCGCACAGCAAATTCTGGAGAAAATGTGGGAAATACAGAAATTACTCGATGAAATCTTACCAGATGAGTTGAAAGAAGCTATTAGAAAGATGCAGGAAGCACTCGAGCAGATGGACCCGGAAATGCTTAAGCAGGCTATGAAGCAATTCCAACTTTCACAGCAGGAATTAATTCAAAAGCTGGATAGGACACTGGAATTATTGAAAAGAGTTCAGGCGGAGATGAAACTGGATGAGATGAAAAAATTAGCAGAGAGAATTCAAGAACTTCAGGAGAAAATAAACCGGGGTTTGGAATCAGGCGAGGATACAGAAAAATTGGAACGAATGCAACAGCAGGCGAAAAAACAGCTTAACAATCTGGAGAAAGGGATGAAAAAACTCGCTGAGGAAATGGCACAATTCGACGATATGCCATCCGAGGAAATGAGAGAACTCGCACAGAATTTGGAGGATGCAGAATTGCCCGAGGAGGCTCAAACGGCTATCGAACAGATGAAACAAGGTAATCTAAAGAATGCACAAAAAAGTGGGCAGAAAATCTCAGAACAGATGAAAAAATTGACCAAAAATCTCGATAATCTTCAGCAGAAAATGAACCAGATGCTTCAGCAACAGCTATCTTTAGATATTCAAAAGACAGTGCGGGAATTGATATATATTTCTGATGAACAGGAACGATTATTAACTCAAGTCGATGATATGTGGAACCAGCGGGAGCAAATTCGGAAATTAGCGCCACAACAGGAGAGACTTCGAACTGCGCTGAAACTTTCCATTCAGAGAGTATATGATATGGGTGGGAAAACTTTCATGCTCCCGCCCGCAGTGGGGGCACATCTCGCTAATGCCGATAATAATATGTCCTCGGCTGCAGAAAAACTCGCCCTTGGATACAGTGGATTGGGAATAGCCAAAATCCAAAGTGAGGCGATGGGTCATATAAATGCTGCTGCGGAGATATTATTGCGTTCGATGGAGTCGATGTGTCAATCTTCATCTGCATCGGGGATGGAACAATTGATGCAACAACTTCAGAATATGTGCAATAAGCAGGGACAGATAAATACTCAGACATTGCCTTTGATGGGAGCCTGCCAGAATCCCGGTGGACTGAATCCACAGCAACGAGCCGCCGCATCTCGATTGTCCGCAGAACAGGAGGCATTAAGAAAATCTCTACAGCAACTTCAACAGGAATTTGAACAACACTCTAATTTACTGGGAAGAATGGACCAAACTATCGAGGATATGATGAAAGTAGAAGAGGACTTGAGGAAATATAATATAAATGAGCGGACACTTCAGCGACAGGATAGGATACTTTCTCGTATGCTGGATGCACAGAAATCATTGCACAAGCGTGAATATACTGAAAAGCGTCGTTCCCGCACCGGTGAGGATGTAATACGAAAATCTCCAGGACAATTGCCCGATGACCTCGGCGAACGCAGAGATATTCTTCAGCAATCTCTATTGCAAATACTATCCAATCCGTATCCCAGGCAATATCAAAGTGAGGTCAGGAAATATTTTCGAGCGTTAAGGTCGGTGAACCAACCTGATTCCCGGGATGAAACTATCCAATCACAATAATGAGGTGATAAATGGTGAGCGAAAAAGAATTGCAGGACAAATTAGAACAGACCAAGATGAAATTGGAACGTTGCGAAGAACTATTGCGACTTCGCACCAGACAATTGTTTTTCCTGATGAAAGTATCCCAACAAATCGCTCACGCCACCAGCCTGAAAAAACAGTTAAAAATAATTGCACAGGGAATAATCGATGCTCGACTATTTCGTCGGGCGATTATTTCTATTTTCGGCAGGAATTGGAAGAGAAAAAATGTCGGTTATGCAGGTATAAAGAGCGAGCGAATAAAGGAAATAAAGAAAAATAAACCATTGCCTTCCGAGATATGGGAGAAAATTCTTACCAAGAATTACCAGGTTAGCGAGTCATACTATATTCCTCACGATGATCCATTAAATGAGGAGATTGGCGGGATTGCCGCCGATACTTCCGAGGAGGAATTCGATGGTTGGCATCCCAATGATTATCTATTTGTGCCACTTCATTCTCACACTGGCAGGATAATTGGGATAATTTCTGTCGATGACCCATTCGATGGAAACAAACCCACTCCTCATTCAGATACTTTATTGTTGCTGGAACTTTTTGCTCGTGAGGCTGCCGAATTAATCGAAAGAAACCAATTACTGAAAAAACTCTGCAATCAGCGTGCGTATTTGCGGAAATTGATTAATAGCTCTGCAGATATTATAGTAACCACCAATGAGCGTGGTAGAATAAGAATATTTAATCCTGCTGCGCAGGAAATATTCGGCTATAACCTATCGGAAATTCGAGGGCGCTCCGTATTGAACCTTTATGCTGACCCCGACCAGGCTCACAGAGTGATGAAGAAAATGCGAAAGAGTCACGGACATATAAAAAATGAGGAAGTAGAGATAATTACAAAAAGTGGGGAAAAATTTCCCATTTCGTTGTCCGCATCGATATTGTATGATGAACATCACAGGGAAATCGGCACAGTGGGAGTTAGTCGAGACCTCAGACCAATTAAGGAATTGGAGCAAGCCAAACGACTTTCCACAATCAGCAAAATCGCTATCACACTGTCGCATTACACCCGCACTCACCTGATGGCACAGGTAGCGGTGTTATATAATTTGCTCATTCATACCGAAAATATCCAAGATAAAAAACTAAAAAATCATTTCTATAATGGAATACATAAGAGTGTTCAACGGGCAATCCAGATTGGGAAAATAATGGAAACATTCCAGAATCCACCAGAAAATATCGAGGAGGAAAAATATATCGAGGGCTTGGAGATGTTCGCATTGCTGATGAGAGAAGATATTATACTGGAGGACTTGGAGATAGTGGAAATCCCGCCTGTGAACATATTAGTAGTGGATGATGAGAAAGATATTCGAGAAGGAGTAGCACAGTTTTTGAATAGTTTTCTTTTCGAATACGATATGGAAGTTGATACCGCAGAAAATGGCGAGGATGCTATCCAGAAAATAAATTCTAAACATTATGATTTAGTGCTAACCGATTTGAAGATGGGCGAGAAATCCGGTCTGGATGTATATAAATGCGCAAAAGATAAGCACTCCGACACTGAAGTAATCGTGATGACCGCATTCCATTATCTTTGCGAGGACACTCGCCATAGACTACTGGGCCAACAATTGAGAGACTTGAAAAGAGAAAATGTATTCATCGTGGACAAACCATTCGACTTTATCGCACTGCTGAAACGAATTGCAGGATTATTCAGAGATAGAATGTGATTTTTCATATTTGATATCCGTTTCACCGCAAAACAGCATATCCACCAACCCGATGCGATAGGAGGCAATGATAATTTTGGTGCATTCGATATTTTTCATTCATTGCCGTCACATCTCGACCAGTCGGAATTATTGTTTCAGGATAAATTCATTTGTCCAGTTCGGTCGGAATTTATGGCGCCGATTACATATCTCCTGCCATTTTTCATCGGTCAGTCTATCTGACATATCCCATTTGAATTCGTAATAGCTGAACATAGCGCCGTGGCATACTCGCTTGCCATCGATGTCATCCACCAGGACATATATATGGAATGGCGCGCCTACTCCCTCCTGTAAAACCTGTTTTTTGAATACCACAGTGTGAACATCGGCGATAACATCCATTTTTTCATCCGTTTGAGAACCGATTTCGCTCATAAGCTTCGGTGGAAAATCGAACAATTTTTTCATTTCCGAACCCAGATGTTGTAATTTATTATAGTCCTTTTCTGAAATTCTTCCTCCGCCCAGTTGTTTAAGTGCAATTCTGGAAAGATACGAACACATTTGTTCGAATTCCTGAACTTTATTAGTCAATTCGGGAATTTGGATATCGAACATTTCCAACTTGCCCTGTAGAGTTCTCATCATTGTGCCGATTTTCTGAAATAGTTGAGGATACGGTTCCACATAGGGACGAGGATTCCTTTTTTTGCTCTGTTGAGGAACTGGCATCGCAGCCTTTAGCATTGGAGTATAACTTTGCTTTGCATAAAGAATTGTGTCGTGGCGAAGTTCTGTCCATGATGCCAGGGCAGTGATTAGCATTTTACAATTCCATAACGCCGATTTCATAAACTCGGGAACACCTTCCATAGGCGAATTCAACAATGTCTTCAATGTCCCGAACCATTGCCAATATAAATTCTGCATCCAAATAGAATCCGGCAAATCTGCGAATTCATTCTGCAATTCGGTCAGAATTTCCATATAGTATGTATATTCGGTATCGCCCTCCTTTTTCAATATTTCCAGCGCATCATTCGAACCCAATACCGCCATAACATCCAGTCCGCGAGGGAATGCTCTCGCTGGTCCAACATTGGGAATAGTTTCCATAGTAAATGGCGTCCCATCACCGGTATAATTCAACACCTGCCTGTCATCCTGGATATGCCAAACCATCCGCTGGAATATATAAGAATCTGGTATGAACCTCTGCCCCATAAATCGAAATGATTGTGTCATAGTGGCTAAATCTGAGCGAACTGGAGAAGTATCCATTACCGCCAGATTGGAGGCGATTGTCGGTTTCCGCAATTCCAGTGCCTGCTTTATAAACTCATAAACCTTAATAGTATCGGCATATTTTGATATATCCTTTGAATCGGCAAATATTTTATCTGCAAGATTGTAAAAATCCTCTGGAGTAATATCATCTGCCTTGCCCACATAGAATTCAGTAATTTGGTATATTGTGTCCCATAGTTTTTTTGACTCTGGCAAACTAAAAAGCGCATCGGTAATCAACAATGCCTGTATGGTCATTTTCATTCCGTGAGACCGTTCGTCTGGACTATCACCGGGACAAAGCTTGAAATCGATTCTTCCTAACCACATCATAGCGCGAAAATATCGCTCGAACTTGTCATTCCTGGTATAATGTCCTCGAGGAACATATTGTGAATAATCCTCGAATGCATATTCAAATTCTGGAGTATCTGGAATATATGACAACAGTGGACGATGTCGCGAACCCTTATGCTGCATAATCAAATCGATTTCTGCTTCCACTAATTCTTCAATTTCATCGTCCACATTATATTCTGGCTGGAGTAATATTATGGGCACAGTGAAAAATGCCCAATTTAATCTCGCCAACTCCTTCAACATAGAATCCTGTGCGGTTTCATATTGCCACCGAGATTGCTCAGCCATAGAACGAACCAATTTATCCAACGACTGATACAATTGTCGATTTTCCAGTATCCTGAGCGAATAATCGAAAAAAATGTGAGCACAATGCAGGACTGCATCGGTAGTAATAAATGCCGAGTGCTGTTCGTCCTCGATATCCTCGTATAAATCCCACATCTGGTCGGAATGAGTTGGAATAATTACGAATCCGAGTTCGAGAAATATTTGCTGTGCGCGATTAGGAACAACATCTAAATCGACGATATCTTGTTGCGCAATCGCCATCGAACCGAATAGGACAATCGCGATTATAATGGTGTTTATTCTCATAATATCCCTCCCTGGTATCTTTTTAATAATGTTATATTTCCCGAAAAAATGAAAGCTATTTCCCGACCGAAATAGATTATTTTTAAAAAAGTAAATAATAGCTTGATAATAATTCAAAATAGAATATTTTATTGAAAAATCTATTTAACCTGAAAACTGGAGGATATATGGATGAACTAAATGAAAAAGAGACACCAGAGACACCGGAGATAGAGCCCGATGTCGAAATCACCAGCGATGAGAAAAATATGGCTCTACTGGCGCATATACTGGGTATAGTGCTTTCTTTTCTTGGTCCATTGATTATCTGGCTAATCAAGAAAGATGAATCAAAATTTATCGACCATCACGGGAAAGAGGCATTGAATTTTCAGTTGACTATGCTAATCGCATACATAGTGGGTGGAATACTAACGATGGTGGTTATTGGTGCCTGCATAATGCTTGCTGTCTGGGTGTTGATTATAGTATATAGTATAATCGCAGCGATGGCAGCAAATAAAGGTGAATGGTATAAATATCCTCTTACTATTCGCTTTATCACCTAATATCGATTTCACTCACAGGATTTCATCCATAATTTCTGTAATCTGCGATGGGATTTTGGCTACTCTAACTCCACATTCGGTGAATTTTGCGATTTTTTCTGCGGCAGTGCTCTCAGAACCGGAA
>QNEG01000065.1 GCA_003645115.1 bacterium
GTTCCAATCCCAGAAAAAGTGTAGTCCCTTCCGGGGACTACATTTTTTCTGGGATTGGAACGATATGCTCCCGGACGAACACTGATAGATTCCGGTGCGATAGTGGCAATTTCGACCGATTTCAATCCAGGGTCTTCACCCACTACTAATTTACCATTTATTATGTCTATAGCCTGCACTCAGATGAAATTAACTCCCGCCGAAGCCTGGACTGCAGCCACTATCAATTCTGCTTACGCTATCGGGCTGGAGGATGCGATTGGAAGTATTACCAGAGGAAAAATTGCCGATATGGTAATCTGGAACGCAGAAAATCACAGGCAGATACCATACTATTATGCTGAAAATATGGTTAATACGGTAATCAAAAGAGGGAAGACACTGTGGCACAGATAATTAGAGATATAATTTCATTAAAGCGATTTATATTTATTTTTTTTCTATTATCGATGATATGTGGATGTTGGTATTCATTTTCGGATAAGCCATTTCCGCAGATAGAATCGATTGGAATGATACCACTGGAAAACAATACTCCCGAATATGATATTGCAGCAGATGCTACCGATTATCTGACACAAAAATTATCCTCGGGCAGTGCGTATATATTGGCTGAACCTTCATCCGCCGATGGAGTGATTACCGGCAGTATTATCTCATATACTCGCAAAGTAAATACTTATGATGAAAATGAGGAACCAGTGGATTACATTGTGAAAGTCAAAGCGAGGATTACATTTACTCAACGCAACAATGATAAGCAACTGTGGGAAACAGTATTCGAGGGCTATTCTGTATTCGCTATCGGTGGCGATGAAACACTGGCGAAACAAGAAGCGGTAAAAATGTTGGTAGAAAGGATATACGAGAAATTGAAAAGTGGCTGATTCTGAAATTCAATCTGTCATCATATAGGTCTCCACAGCATCGCAGATAGAGTGTATAATCAAAATGTGGATTTCCTGAATTCTGGCAGTCCTATGATGAGGAACTATTATTGTGGTATCGCAAATCTCTTTTATCTTTCCGCCATCTTTTCCCAATAGAGCGATAGTTTTAATCCCCATTTGCTTTGCCTGTTCGAATGCACAAAATACATTTTCCGAGTTTCCACTGGTGGAAATTCCCACAAATATATCTTTTGGTTGAGCGATTGCTTTCAACTGATGTGCGAATATAATATCATAACAATAATCATTCGCCAATGCGGTGAGCAATGATGTATTTGTAGTCAATGCGATTGCCGGGAACCCTTGTCGTTCCATTTGAAATTTTCCCATCAATTCAGCGACAAAATGCTGAGCATCGGCGGCACTCCCGCCATTCCCTGCTACTATCACTTTCCCGCCAAATTTTATGCACTCATAAATTTGATTACTCGCTTCTGCAATGGAGGATAATAAGAGTTCATTTTCCAGTATCGCACCAGAAATTGTATAAAATTCTTCGAAATTTTTTTTCACTATCTCTAACATTGCTTCTCCTTTCGCATTATTTAACAAAATTTATATCCGAATTTACTTATTGGCAAGAAATTTAGGAGTTTGTCTCGAAACTACACAAATGTTCTTGCCAGCGAACCCCATTGCTCAAAATGCGCGATTATAAGCAGATTGCTTCGTCTTTTTAATACTTGCAATGACGGTTTTGAGACAGTCCGGTAAATTGTTTTGCAATTGAAATTTTGGTGATAGTATAAAAGAATGCTTGACTTTTATTAGTGAGATTTTAAATTTGTTCAATTTCATTGTAAATGCTGGTAAAATAAGAGTAAAAAGGGTAAAAAAGGATATAAATAATGGCACGGATAGGAGTATTTATATGTCATTGCGGGCGGAATATCGCTGGCAGCGTGGATATTGAAAAATTGAAGGAGAAAGTCTCACAAATTCCCGATGTGGTGTTTGTTACAAATCATAAATATTTGTGTTCCGCACCGGGACAGGAGATGATAAAATCTGAGATACAGGATAACAATTTCGATGCGATAGTGACTGCTCATTGCTCACCGACTCTGCACGAGAAGACATTTCGTATGTGTGCAATGAATGCTGGATTAAATCAATATCGTCACGAAGTGGCGAATATTCGTGAGCAGGCTTCCTGGCCACATTGGGATGAACCAGAATTAGCGTTGGAAAAGGCATTTACAATAATTCGTGAGACAGTGGCAAAAGTCCGTGAGAACGATGCATTAGAAGAGATAAAAATTCCAGTGATTCGAAAAGCGATGGTAATCGGTGGCGGTATCGCTGGAATTCAGACCGCACTGGACATCGCAGATGGTGGATACGAGGTTTATCTGGTAGAGAAAGAACCATCCATAGGCGGGAAAATGTTGCAATTGTCAGAAACCTTTCCCACACTGGATTGCCCACAGTGTATCGCTACTCCCAAAATGAACGATGTAGCTAATCATCCCAATATTCATCTGATGGCATATTCGGAGGTGGAGAAAATCGATGGATATCTGGGGAATTTTAAAGTCACTGTCCGACGAAAAGCATCCTGCGTGGATACAGAAAAATGCACCGGCTGTGGCGATTGTTGGGAAAAATGTCCATCCAAGAAAATACCATCAGAATTCGATAAAGGCATTTCCAATCGCACTGCAATTTATATTCCGTTTGCTCAAGCTGTGCCCAATTATCCGGTTATAGATAAGGAAAATTGTATTTATTTTAAAACTGGGAAATGTGGAGTATGCCAGAAAATTTGTCCAGTGGATGCTATCGATTACCAACAGGAAGATAAACTCGAGGAAATCGAGGTGGGAGCGGTAGTCCTGGCGACAGGATATGACCTCTATTCAATCGAGAATATTCCAGAATATGGCGGTGGGAAAATCCCCGATGTAGTAGATGCACTGTATATGGAGCGTCTGTTGGCACCGGATGGTCCCACTGGGGGAATTGTCAAGCGCCCATCGGATGGAAAAATCCCGCAATCGGTGGCATTTATCCATTGTGTCCGTTCTCGAGACCCCGAACACGGTGTCCCATATTGCTCACGATTATGCTGTATGTATTTGATAAAACAAGCGATGCTATATAAACATTCTATTAAAAATAGCGAGGCATTCAATTTTTATATCGATATCCGCAGTAATGGTAAGATGTATGAGGAATTTTATCAGCGTGCGTTGGAAGATGACAAGGTAAAATTTATTCGTGGCAGACCGGCAAAAATTATCCAGAATGGCGATAAGGTTCAGGTTTGGAGCACAAATACTTTGACCAACCAGCAGATAAAACTGGATGTGGATATGGTAGTTTTGGGTCCGGCGATGCTTCCTGGTAAATCTGGCGCAGAATTATTGAAGAAATTGCGCATTCCCACCGATGAATATGGCTGGGTAAAGGAACAACATCTCAAATTGAGACCATTGGAATCGATGACTGGAGGAATATTCCTGGCGGGAGTGGTTCAATATCCCAAGGATATTACCGATACTGCTGGACACGCATCGGGAGCAGCATCTAAAGTCCTGGATATGTTCAGCCAACCAGAATTGACTCGTTCACCTACTGTAGCTCGAGTGGATGGAGAAATATGCGCCGGTTGCGGATATTGTGAGCAAGCCTGTGCATACGAGGCTATAAAAGTGGATGAAGAAAAAGGAATTGCTGAAGTAAATAACGCACTGTGTGAGGGTTGTGGCGCCTGCGCGATGGCTTGTCCTTCCGGCGCAGCCCAGCATATTAATTTCTTCAAACACCAAATTCAATCTATGGTGCTGGAAGCGGTTGGTGATTATTGATTGATTCTTATACCGAATATATATTTGGTATGATGTTAACAAATCGGAGATGTTTTTACAGAATAATTTATATAAATGCTGATTACTTATTCGAGGAAATTAAAAGCCCCAACAACAGCCTATATCACCGTGTGTTGCGCGTCTGGTCAATCCGAAAGTCAAATTTATTCCATGATAATATGGTTTGGAAACACCGACCCAACCTCGGATATCTACCGATACACGAAAACTATATGTCCTGAATAAAAGCAAACCGCCGCCAGCAGTAATAATTGGCAATTGGTGGGTCTCTTCATCAAATACCGGATAATACACAGTATCTCCATCTATTATATCATAATCTCGATCTTCTATATCCTGATATAGCAGATGGACGCCACTTCCAATGCCGATATATGGACAGAAATCATTTTCCGATAACAATTTGAAAATGGAAATATCGATTGGTATGAAAGATTCATTCTCATCGAACCCATGATACCCACTCATCAATTCTACCATCCAATTTTGTGTTTCATACATAGCGATAATTTCATATCCGAATAGCGATGAGCCCTCTGCAACCGAAGCATTCACTGGGAAAAAGAAACCTATCCTTGAACCTAATGTGTAAAATTCCTTTCTTCTTCTCGGTTCATAAGTCTCCCCGAGTGTGATATTATCTACAGTAGCGGATTCGCTGACAGGCTTGCCAGTATAAAATCCATCGCATATTCGTTTCACCATAGCATCGATATCCTCCACATATTCCCCAGTGATTCTATCGGTGTATTGAATTTCATCGTCATTGCGCACGAAATATGCGGTCATCACTATTTTATCACCCATTCCGATCAAACTACCGAATAGCGCAAGTGAAGTGCGTTTCTGTCGAGCGACCTCGCCTGCGCAGGAAATTTCACTACAGGTATTAGTATCGGTGATTACATTATAGCCCGCCGAAGTTAATTCACTGCGAAACAATTCCATAGCTACCTGCGGAATTACAGTATCCACATTGACCGAGGAAAACCGGAGTAATACTATGGACTTTTGCGCAAAAAGGCATCCAAAAAGGATAAAAAGTAATGATATTCTTTTCATTTTTAGTCTTTCTCCTGTGAATTTTCATCTTCTTTTTGTTCGGGCACCACTATTTCTTCATCATCGCTCGGCTCGGTAGTTTCGCTTTCTAAGGCTACTTTGCGATGTTCGGCTTCATCGGGTAAATCATCCTGAATATCATTCTGTTCTGATTCCATTTCCTCGACTAATTCACTCGATTCTATTTGTTCCCAATTTGCCTCTTTCTCGGCATTTTCCAGAGCCATCTTACCAGATTGCTTTTCCTTAAGAATATGGTATCGTTCGTAAGCAAGTTTCGCTTTTTCCTTCTCATCGAATTTGTTGAGACAATGCCCGATATATAAATGTATATCCGGGATATCGGGATTCAATTTATATGCGGCATTCAATATTTCGTATGAGCGTTCCGTATCACCGCTATGGAACAGAGCGATGCCTAAATTTACTAATGTAACGATATTGTTTTCTTGTTCATCCAGAGTATTTTCCAGAATTTTGACCGACTCATCATATTTTTTCTGCCGATTCAGTAAATATTCCAGATTATTTGCGGAGCGCTTGTCCTTTGGATTCAATTCCAGTGAATTTCTGAATGATTGTTCGGCGAGTTCGGTCTTTCCCAATCTCAGTTGAGCTAATCCCAATCGTGTATGCGCACTGGCGATATCCGGAGCAAAATCTACCAGAGTTTGTGCGACTTTTTCTGACCAAGTAATCTGTCCACCAGAAAATAATTCATCGAACACCTCCGATAATCTATTCTCCACCGGTTCCTGCTTCAGCAATATAGGATTAAATTTTTCTGAATTCGGGAGATTATCTATTATTTCGAAAACTCTTTGTATGGTGGTATCTTCATCCAGTAGGATATCTTGTGCTGGAGTTTCCTTTTTTGAGCGCAATAGCGCAATAGCTAAAATTATCAGACTTATCGCCACCAGAATTATTCCAATAATATACATAGTGGTGAACTCCTTTTTATATTCTGGTCCGTGCACCCGAAAATCGATTGCCCAAACATCGAATCCATCGCTTTAGTGACTCCATTCGGGCGACCTCACGGCACAGTGACTAAATTCCTTACCGCTGCTTCTTTCCAGACCTGACGGAGTTCGGGAACCGCCACTTGCGTAAGACCCGAATTTCGACATCACCGCCACGATGGGACATCGATGGCAGGCGAATCTCAAAACGGGAATTAAGCCCCGCATATGCCGGGTTTCGGGTTCAGGGGACCGGCAACCCCCCGCTTAGCACGGACCAATTTTCATTTTTATAAAATAGTTTTTACCACCCTCGATGTCAAGAATAACTAAATATATTTTCGTAATAAATAAGAAAAGAATAATTCAATCAGGATAGTTATTCCTCCATAATACCGAGAAAATCGTGGGGGAGAGCCTTAATTATTCGAACTCGTATTCGTTCGCCTATCGATTTCATACCCTGAACACGAATGTGCCTGTCGATTTGGGGTGCATCCTCATTCATTCGAGCTATAGAGATATCCTCTCGAACGGTATGTCCATCCACAAGCGCAGTAACCACTTTATTTTCGAGTTTGCGATTTTTGTCCAATAATATTTGATCCTGGGTCATCTCTATCAGTTCCTTGCGCAGTTGTATAACCTGGGGAACAACTCGTGAGGAATAATTGTATGCCTCGGTGCCCATTTCAGGTGAATAGCTAAACACTCCGAGATGTAGGAATTCACCCCGGCTAACAAATTGTAGCAAATTATCGAATTTCTTATCGGTTTCGCCAGGAAATCCAGTGATAAAAGTTGTTCGCAAAGTGAAGTCCTCGTTATAAGATTTAATCATTTCCAGCATCTGCTCGATTAAATCAGAATCATATCCTCTGTCCATATCCTTGAGAATTTCCGAATCATAATGCTGGAGTGGAATATCCAGATAATTTATAACTTTGGGTAGTGAAAGTATGGTCTCTATAAGTTTTTTGGTAACCCTCAATGGATGAAGATACATCAATCGAATTAGAAAATCGCCCTCCACAGAATTCAATTTATTCAAAAGCAATGGTAAATCTATATTCTCGCCGAGATCCTGTCCATATCGGGTGATATCCTGACCAATCAGAATAATTTCTCTGTAATCATTTCTGGCTAATAAAGTGGCTTGTTCAACCAATTTATCTAATGGAACACTCCTGAAAGATTGTTTTATGGATGGTAGGACACAATAAGAACAACGGTTATCACAACCCTCGGCTATCTTAAGATAGGCGAATGGATATGTCCTAGGTAAGATGTTTTCCAGAGGATACCATCCACCAGGAGTATATGGAATATGAAGTAATTGTTGCAAATTCTGATAGGTTTCAAGGAATTTATTACAGGATTCCAGAATGTTTAAATTTCCCAGGACAGCATCGATAAAAGGAAATCTGCTGAATAATTTTTCGCCCTCTTTTTGAGCCCAACAACCTACCACAAGTATTTTTTTATCTCCACAGCGTTGTTTGAGTTCGCCCATCTGTTCGATTACTTCGGCAGATTCCTTGCGAGCATCCTCGATAAATGCGCAGGTATTGACAAACAAAAAATCTGCCTTCTCCGGTGAACGAACTATCTTGAACCCGGATTTAGTCAGATTTTCCAGCCATACCTCACTATCAACTTCATTTTTCGGACAGCCGAGGTTGGCAATATACACTCGTCGCTCATTTTGATTTTTACTATACATCAGTAAACTATATTGATGCCCCCCCTATCTGTCAAGTATTTTTTTTACAA
>QNEG01000066.1 GCA_003645115.1 bacterium
AAAGGAAATCGTGGTATCCACCTTGAGTGTGCTTTACAGTGCCGAAAAGAACAATATTACGGAGGATATTTCTGCCGATTTCCCAAAACCAGTTGCCTGGGCGTTTCTGGTGTTCGCTATGCTATATACTCCCTGTCTGGCTACTCTGGCAGTGATAAAAACTGAAACTGGTTCTATCCGATGGGCTATTCTATCTGCTGGATTATCTTTTACTATCGCCTGGATTCTATCTTTTCTGGTCTATCTTATTGCAATAATATGAGATTAATCGATTTTCCTGGTCGAACTGTAATAGATTGCGCAGACATTCCGAGTAATATGCTTAATCAGTTCATTCTCCACAGGTCGATTGTTTTCAAATTATTACTATTCATCAGAAGAAATGGATACTGCCGTTTCCTTGCATATTAGCTCTGACTGCATAGCCGAGCACATTGAAATTCTTTCGCTACAATATAGCGCGTTCCACCCGATTGCCGATATTAGCCATTTGTTCGATAAATGGTAATTCGAAGCATTTGCCGAAGCTAATAGCGTGTGCTGATAGCTTATATCTCTACCAATTTATTTCAGCAGAATAATGATTTGCGTATCTATCTATTTTATCAAACTCATCTTGTCTGTAATAACTGCATTTTGTGTAATCAGTCTGCAGGTATAAATACCACTGGGCATTTCCTTGTTCTCAGTTGTGCTGGTGCCATCCCAGATTACCTGATGAGTTCCCGCTGGAAGTTCTTCATCCACCAGAGTAGCTACAATTCGACCGGTGATATCCAGAACCTCTAACTTAACTTTCTCACCGACTGGAAGTCGAAATTCGATAGTGGTAGTAGCATTAAACGGATTCGGTATATTGCCCAATAATGCTGGCATCTCGGGTTTTGTTGGCTTTTCTGCGATATCGCTGGTGGTCAGTCCAAGAGAATCCAATATGGTGGTGAATATATCCACTCGTGTTTCCGGTGAAGTAGTTCCCTCGGCAATAGAACCGATGTAAATGCTGGAGAATACAATCTTGCAGGTGCCATTATCGTAATATGTCAATCTGGTGCCATCCTCCACAGGAGTGGGGTCATCGGTTTGAGAATTCAATATAGCGATTCCAGTGGTGGGAGAAATTTCATCCACGCTGTAATCTGCCACTGTTCCCAGTGCATAATCCACATCGAAAGTTTCTGTCTCGCCGAAAAATTCCGGTTCCACTGCGGTAAGATAATTCACATTTGCGGTATCGTAGCCATCATCGACAAACGAAACTCCCATACCGTCGAGTATATCAGAGAACATATAATCGAAATAGTATGCTACATCTGTTCCCTCGATAAAGAATCCCTCACCAGAACTCAAGAAAGACCATATTTCAGCGGTATCGGAATGGAACATAATGGGCAAGGATGGCGATGAATTACCTGCTACTATGAACACCCAATTGTAATTGTCCAGCATAAAGTGCTGTAGATATTCATCCTGTTCACTGACCAGTATATCCATAGTGTCTGCGCCGACAACGAATTCGCTAATCATATCGGTAATAGTGGCGACTTCATCGGCAGTTCCGCCCTCGGCAAGCATTTGTCCGTGGTCCCAATCCAATACTAATATATCCGCCGATGGTTTGAAATCGATTGCTCGACCGGTATCTACCAATGAGAGTTCGGATTCCAGTGTGTCATCATAAATAGCGGTAATACCGTAGAAATACTCGGTTTCCGGTTCCACATCTACATCCCAGTATTCATATTCTTCCGCACTGGCAGCATAAAGTAATTCCACATATGGACTATCTGGTGAATCGAAATAGGATTCTGCTCGATAGATATTGAATCCGGTGAGTTCCATCGTCTCGAGACTGCGCGACAGCGGATTTTCCACCGGAATTAGCGAAGTCTCTATGGATATTTCATCGAAATCGAAATCTGTGTTCACGATACTTTTTGGTAATAAACGAACCAGTGTATCTCCGCCCTCGCTTTCCACATAAACTCGCACCAGCCACACGAAACCACTCCAGGCATCGCCAGCCGCTGCAAGTAATGTCATCCAGGAACTCACACTGGAAACATAAATATAAGTGTAATCATCATATTCACCTGTATATACTGAATCGGCGATAGGGAATATAGTGTCTCCGGCGAATGCCACCGAGAAATCGACGAAAAATTCTCCATCCAGCGTGATATCCTCACCGGAGAAATCGAATGTAAGCATATTATCAGCAGTCAATGTGGCATTATATTCCACCGCTATATTTGTTCCTGGAGAACCTCCATCCCAGTTTCTGACTGCGCATCTGCCGATATGTTCTCGATAATAACCGACCTCTATTTTGGCGAGCGTAGATGGTGTAGGGACATCGTATAGAACACCGATATTAGTAATAATGTCCGTAGTTAATGGAATTATATAGCTGTTTGTCAAATCATCGTCATCGTAAGTAATTACCGAATATTCTCCTGGCGGGTCCCAGGTTAGATGAATTAAGTCAGCGAATTCATCGTCGCCAGCTTCTACATTAGCAGGTGGACCCTCACCACTGGGAATTTCTGCCAATTCGGTAGAAATTTCTATATCGCTATCCTCGATTACTATGGTGGTATCATAAGTTTCGAAACCATCGTGGAAAGCCACAAACTCATAGGTATCAGGTTCTAATTCGGTGAATTCATAATTTCCCGATGCATTGGTAGTATCGGCGATAACATCGACCAACATAACTATTGTTCCGCTGTGGTCGGTTTCGTCTTCTAAAGTAATTATCCCAGAGACAGTGAACTCGGTAGTTGTTGGAGATAGATAGAAATCTATTACTTCATCGGATATATATGAATCATAGGTGGTGTCCGGAATATATCCCTCAGCCGATGCTGTTGTAAGAATCATTTCACCGCCCGGGAGGTCGGTATGTTCATACTCGCCAGAACTGTCGGTAGTATCACTGACCGAACCGGTAACCCAAGTCGATATGACTACCGCTCCCTCGATTGGCTCGTCCGTGGTGCCATCATATACTGTTCCAGAAAGCGTTATTGTAGTTTCTGCAGGTAAAAGATAGAAATGGTGAGTGATATTAGAATCTGCAATCACTATTGTATCTATTGCAGTTCCATATCCCTCCTTGTATGCACTGAAAATATGAATTCCATTATTTATACCTGTGATGGAATAAAAACCGGAGTCATTAGAAAGAGCGGTATATATGAGAGAATCATCACTGATAGCGGTGCCCGAAATGGTTTCCATAGTGAGAGAATCATAGACATATCCGCTCATAGTCCAGCCGGTAATAGCACTTTCGGTGTGCCAGGCGCAGGACAGTAAAGTAGAATTGTCCTCGTTATCACTGGCAGAGATTTGTAAAGCGATATCGCTATCGTATGGCAGAGTAATCGGGATGTCGAACTTGATATGGTATCCACCGGCAATCGCGGTGAAATCCGCCATAAAAGTAATATCTCCGAATCCGGTCAGTGTGATAGTAATGGATGCAGAATCGACACCGGAGTGAGCATCCAGGATATCCACCGATATGGAATCGATATCCACTGGAACTTCCTCGCTACCACATTCGGGATACCAATTTTCTGCATATGGGGGGAAAGAATCTACAGTATCCACTCGAGCAATAAATTGAATATACAATGTATCCGATGTGCCATAGGGGTCGGATGGGAAAAATATGAAACTGTCCACACTTGACATATTAGTTTTAGTGGACATATCTGGTAGTGTATCGAAATAAAAGAAACCGTAGTCCTGTGGAAGTTCGGATATTTCCCAGACTATTTTTTCCGGTTCGGCATCACCGGGGGTTCCCCAGGCACCTAAAAGAAACCACACTACAGTATCCGCAACTGGCCGAATATCTTTCCATAATGTATTTACCAAAGTGTCTTCGATTACAAAATAATATATGAACTCCATAGGAAATGGCGGGAAACCAGCATCGAGTGGGTCAAAGCATTCCAGAGCAGATTCATTAGTCCCGAAAACTCTAGGTAAACTATCTGGTGGATGCTCTATATCAAATGTCCATTGAGCAAATAAAAATCCAGGTAGTAGTAGCATCATTATTAGTCCCAACCACATCGACTTTCTCATAATAAAACCTCCTTGCTGTTAATTTTCCATCATAATTAAAAATAAAATAACCATATGAATAACATAGGTCAAGCTTTTTTGAAATGATTTATTAAAAAACTTGACTTGAGACTTTTATTTTATAGTTTTCAAATTGTATGATAATAAAAATCAAAACAGGAGGGTTATTATGCGATGGTTAAACAGGTTGTTTTTATTGTGTGTATTCATTCCAACACTAATCTTTTCTCAATCATCTGCGCCAGATATTCATTGGATTTCTCCCACCAACGGAGCAGTATTGTTTTATGATGGGACACAATGGATATATGATGGTGCCACCGGAATTGATACTTGTTTTCGAGTGGAATTCTTTTCTTACTACGGTTTCGACACTACATCGCTGTGGATAAAGATTAGTCGCAATGGAGAACCACTGGAGGAAATTTTTGGGTATGAAAAAGAATTCTGGACAGATAACGCACTTGCATTGGGAGATTTCGATTTGCTGGGATTGGAGCCTGGTGGATATTACCAACTTTGTGCTCATATAGCGAATGAATATGGTGAGGATAGCATTGAATGTATCGAATTCCAGACCGAGATGTATCCGGATACTTGCCCGCCTATTATAGTCGGATGGAACTTAATGCCCGATACTGCCGAATGTTTCAATAATAATTTCAGCCTTATGATTTGTGATAATACTCTGGACTGTCCCGCAGCTACCGGTGTGGACCCGGAAAGTATCGAACTCACTATTAATATCCCCGGATATCCACCTATCGATGCTACTCCGCATATTTATGCATATCCATCAGGTCCAGCACATTGTTTCGAGGTTAATTTCAATGCGGATTATCCTTGCGATTCACTTAATTATATACTTCACCCTGGATTGACATTCGAGGTTTGTGTTATGGCTCGAGATAGTATCGGAAATTATCTTCCCGAACCGGTCTGCACTACTTTTACGGTTTGTGAGGATACTTGCCCGCCGGATGTTTATTCGCTGCCATCTACGCTCGATAGTTCTACTCTATATTTCGATGGAACACATTGGCATACCGAAGCCGGCGATACTATGTGGTCGATTTATTTCAATGATAATTATTCTGCCTGTCCACCTTCTCCGTTCGATCCTGCTTTTATTGGATTACTTATCAAAATGTGCGATGATACAGCCTCACCATCTTTTGTCCCGGCATCTGAGGTGGATATTGAATTCGACCCCGGTTATTGCAGAATGACTGGAAATGGTTATGGACTATTCGATGATCTGGGATTGGAATGTGGAAATTGTTATGAAATTTACGCACAGGCTGGAGATATATATGAAAATATTGCTACTTCATATAGCCGCATTACTATTTTTACTGAGGAATGTGTTCCCGATACTTGTCCACCTTATATCGCCGAGTGGAATCCCACACCGGATGATACCACCTGTTTCCCTTACGATGGCGAGATGTGGTTTATAGTGGAAGATCCTTCCACGGAATTTTGCATCTGTAGTGGAATATATATGTTGGACGCATTCATATATAATAATGGTATAACCTATCATCTAATGCCGAGTGAGGGTTTGATTCCAGTAGAAATCGACCCGCCCTGTGTGATGAAATACATTCTCGATGAAGCATATTACGATTTAGTCCCCGGAACTATCGGAACTCTTTTTGTTCACGGATACGATTCTATGGGTGGTATGTTCGATGACGCGATAGAATTCGAGGTGTGTGATACTTTCACTCCACCAGTAGATACTTGTCCGCCTTATGTGGACCACTGGTTCCCCGAGGATACTATGTGTCTTCCCATAGATGAACAAATCGGAGCGCTTATATGCGATAATGATACCGCCTGTGATAATGCTGGTATTATCGCGGATTCTATCACGGTGTGGGCAAGGATAGATGGAGATACTATAATAGATGTTACCGCAGAATGTTATTTCGACCCCGCAGGTGATTGTATATATGTGGTATGGCAGCATACTGGAACTGTATTTCCATTGGATACCGACATAGAACTGTGCATACTGGCTATCGACAATGCGGGGAATGAATTCTATGATTGTTTCAATTGGCACACTTGTGGAGATACCTGTCCGCCGGTGGTAAATTGGTATGTCCCCACCAGAGAGGAAACACTGATATTTGTCGATGGCGGTTGGGCACATCAAGATTCGATGTATATAGATCATTCATTCCATGTTAATTTCATTGAAAACGAATGTCCAGGAACAGGGCTGAATGATACCACTATATCTATTATGATACGCAATTGTGATGATACCACTTGGACTGTGATAGATGGATACGATTATACTTCCAGCTGGGATTATGGCGATGCCTGGGGCAATTTTGACCTGCTCGGACTCGAACCCGATATGTGTTACGAAATCTGCGCAGAAATAATGGACAATGCTGGCAATTGGGGTGAAGGTTGTGTTACATTTTATACCGAGCCTGTCCTCGAGGATACTTGTCCACCTGTGGTGGATGGTTGGAATCCCGCTCACGGAGATACTTTCTGCTTCGAGGGACCAATCTCCTTCTATCTGGTCGATCCCACTACTTTTGCAAGTGGCGATTGTCCCATATGCTCAGAAATAGTTCGAGCTTCCATAGATGTATCACTAACAGCACACGGTGATACATTTTATCTGGGAGATGGCAGTGGTTTATTGATAGAGGAAGAAGACACTTGTATATTGTATATAGAATTGGATAATGCATATTATTCGCTGAATCACGGCGATTTTGTGGAACTTTGCGTGGATGCCAGCGATGGTGCAGGAAATCATATGAGCGAATGCATAGAATTCTGGGTTTGCGACACATTACCACCCGAGGACCTGTGCCCGCCATTCGTGGTAGAATGGAATCCTGCTCATCATGATACTTTCTGTTTTGAGGGACCGATAGATTTCACTATAGTCGATCCTACAGAATCGTTAGAGTGTCCCATTTGCACTGGAATCGATGATAGCACACTGGAGGCTGTATTGATTGCTCATGGGGATACATTCGAATTCTATATGGGCGATGGCTTGATACTTGATCCATTAGACCCTTGCAGACTTTATGTTCACTTACATCCCGATTTCTATGAACTCTATCACGGTGATTTTGTGGAACTTTGCGTGGGTGCCAGCGATGGTGCAGGAAATCATATGAGCGAATGCATAGAATTCTGGGTTTGCGACACATTACCACCTGAAGATATTTGCCCGCCGATTGTAGAACTCGAACACCCTATCGAAGTGCCTTGTATTCCACCAGATTCCGGACATATAATAATGGATGTGTTCGACCCAGAGGACAGTATATGCTATCCATCCGGTGTGGAT
>QNEG01000067.1 GCA_003645115.1 bacterium
CATTTATTACCTCCCTTGCGTTCATTCGGTTAACATAATAAAATAACATCGGAAAAAAAAGCAAGTTAATCATTGCGGGAATCATTTTTTTCATTTTAATAGAAATGATGCAATTGTATAAATAGGATGGATAATTTATTGGTTCAATCGATTAATTGAATTGGAGGCTATAATTATGTGTAAAATTTCCTTTAAGGTATCGCATCAGAGCGAGATAGCGATTTCATCTGTGGAAATGGCTGGCGCATCGGGAGTGAAAATCCAGTGGCTAATCGGTCAAAAAGAGGGTGCACCGAATTTTTTCTTGCGAAGATTTACTATCGCTCCCGGCGGGTTCACTCCAAAACATACTCACTCCCACGAACACGAGGTATATTGTCTTGCCGGCGATGGCGAAGTATTCCTGGATGGAGAATGGAAGCAATTCTCACCGGATTATGTAATATTCGTTCCGCCGAATGAAATTCATCAGTTTCGCAACAGGGGCGATAAGGATTTGATATTCCTGTGTGCAGTGCCTAGAGAATAATTCGATAGTGATGTTTGGCAAATTTATTTTCATTGACAGTGAAAAATAAAAGATATAAATTAATATCGAAAGAAATAATGGAAGGTGTGATAGGAAATGAGAGCGATAATAATAATACTGGATGGAGTTGGTATCGGTCATGCGCCGGATGCTGACAAATATGGAGATTTCGGTGCAGCGACATTGCAACATACCGCAGAAAAATTAGGTGGATTGTTCTGGAAAAATCTGTGGAAACTGGGACTGTCCAACATTTTTCCTATCGAGGGGATGACTCGAAATATGAATAATCTCGCCGCATTCGCTCATATGGTGGAAAAATCTGCTGGAAAGGATTCCACATCCGGGCACTGGGAATTAGCCGGTCTTGTGGTGGATAAACCATTCCCGCTTTATCCGAATGGATTTCCAGACGAAGTGATAAAGCCATTTCAGGAAGCTATCGGGAGAAAGATATTATGGAATAAGCCAGCATCGGGAACGGAGATAATCGAACGATTAGGAGAAGAGCACATAAACACAGGTTTCCCTATCGTATATACTTCGGCGGATAGTGTGTTCCAGATTGCCGCTCACGAAAATGTAGTTAGTGTGGAGCAGTTATATGAATGGTGCAGAATTGCTCGAGATATACTCGGTGGTGAACATAGCGTTGCTCGAGTAATCGCTCGCCCATTCGTGGGAGAACCCGGCAATTTCTCCAGAACACCTAATCGCCACGATTTCTCATTACCACCATTCGATAAGACTGTGCTGGATATGGCAAAAGATGCTGGATATCCAGTAATAGCGCTGGGCAAAATTTTCGACCTTTACGCAGGTCAGGGAATCACCGAACACTTTCCCACAAAAGATAATTCCGATGGTATCCAAAAAATTATTAAACAGATAAAGAATAAGAAGGATGGTATATTATGCGCCAATTTGGTAGATTTCGATATGAAATACGGGCATAGGCGAGATGTAATCGGTTTTGCTTCTGCATTGAGAGAGTTCGATAATTCCCTCGAAAAAATAATGGAATCACTTTCCGACGACGACATACTATTTATCACCGCCGACCATGGAACAGACCCCACTCACTATGGAACAGACCACACTCGTGAACAGGTGCCATTGCTGGTGTATGGGAAAAAAGTAAAACCGATAGACCTCGGCGAAAGAATGACATTTGCCGATATGGGCGCCACTATCGCCGACATTCTGGACACCGAACCCACTCGTGATGGTATCAGTTTCGCGGACGACATCCTGTGAAAAGATTTTGGTTGACGAATTTAAATTAAAATGTATTATTATACCAATGGAACAATGGCGAGGGTGTGAGGATAATTCATAAAACTTCAAAAACTATTGAAAAACTGAGGAAATCATTATGTCCAAAAAAATTCTCATTCCCCTTTTGGGGATATTTTTATCTATGCCCATATTTTCTGCCAGCATAGATGTGGCAGAGACATCCGATGGAATGGAAATATCATTTCTTACTCCACCCATAGAGACAGTGCGAGTTAGCACTGAATATGGCGAATTCATCGAGTTGAATTCTATCGATGGGAACAAGAATTATATTTCTATTTCTGGAGCGCCTAAGTTGCCTGTATTCGTGTTGCCAGTGGGAGTTCCGCCCGATGCTGAAATTAGTGTGAAATATTCTATCGATTGGGGCGAACCAAAAAAATTGCCGGTGCACATTCTCCCTGCGGAAAGTTTATACTGGCACAGGGACGAGTTAATTCGGCAGGATAAGACTCCGCATTGGAGATATTACCATACCAAAGCGCCATTTCCAGACACGGTAGCACAATTCCGAGAACTGGGATGGATACGCTCACAGAGAATAGGACAAATTGTTATCTGTCCGGTCAAGTATGAACCATCCACAAAAACTATCCAAATTGCTCGAAGTGTAAATATCGATGTGAAATATTCACAGATTTCTGGGAGATATATTCCCGAGGGCGATTTCGAGCCTGTATTCGAAAAGATGTTAATAAATTATTCGCAATCCAGCAATTTCAGATTGAACAGGAATCTGGTGGAAATACCGGAGAATCCATTCGCTCCAGCGGAAAGATGGTATCGAGTTGCATTGCGCCAGGGTGGTCTGTTCGCTATCACTGGGGATTGGTTATTATCTGCGGGAATAGAACCCCAGGAAACCGACCCGAATCAGATTAGAGTATTAGGAAGTCAAGTGGGAATATTGCCACTTTCTATGGACAGCAGTTTGCCCACAATTCAGGAAATCCCACTACTGTTTCTTGGCGATAATGATAGTATTTTCGAAGCGGGAGAATCCTTGTTAGTATATGTTCCCGGTCCGGAATGGTGGACTGCACAGGAGGGAATTCCATATTGGCACCCAAGCTATTATTGCGATTCCGTATCTATTTGGATATCTATTACTGGTGATTTTCCAGAAAGCGCAAGACGCATAGAAAGTGTGGAAATAACCGATTATGAGCACACTTCGAATACGGGATGGACTTTTGTCCATTTCGGCGAGGATTTAATTTACGATGAATATGAAGGAAATGGATGGTATTGGCAAACCATTTATGGTCAGGGTGGGATTTATCTTTCTGACCCCAGAATAGCGGAGGAAATTTCGCCGAATGGCGCTATAACTATTCAACCGACATCGAGATTGCGCACTGTGGAATGCAATGATGTCTCATATTCATATGGTGCCAGTCCATTATGGGTGGATAATATGCAACCCAGTTCCAATTCCATCATCTATAAATATTCTCCCGACAATCAGGGTGATTCTACGGTCTATTTTAAATCGGTGGAGGTTCGATATGCAATATATCTTCAGCCAAATGAGGGAATCCTGCATTTTTTCAATAGTGAGGATACTCTGGGAAATACGAAATATGTTATGACCGATTTTTCCGAGACGCCTATCGTGTTCGATGTGACCGATATAACTCAAATTCGCAGATTGCCGGTGGATAATGAGGGCGCAAATTACACTTTTATAGACGATGGTGAATATCGAGAATACTATGTGTTCGAACTATCTGCGATATCTGAACTGCCAGCCCCGACTGTGGAGGATGAATTTTTGCTGTGGGATAACAATTTTGATGGCGTGGATTATCTTATATTGGCATCAGAAATTTTCGATACAGATTTGCTGGAGGAATTGGAAACCGAACAGGGAAATACAGCCATTACCATTACAATCGAAAGCATAATGAAGGAATTCGGTTTTGGCAGATATGACCCTACTGCGATAAGGAATTTCCTGTGTTATGCTTATAATGTATCCTCCTCGCCGAAGCCACAATATGCGGTATTTATCGGTGATGGGCACTATGATTATAGGCATCGATTGACCGATAAACCAGAATATTTTCCGCCAGCTCTATATGCCAGTCGCCAGACCGATGCATTCTTTGCTACTTTCGACTCCGATGGCTTTATGGAAATGATGAGTGGAAGAATCCCTATCAGGAATCAATCCGAATTTGATAATGTAGTCCAGAAGATGCGGAATTACTCGGATTGTGCACCATTCGGTGAATGGCGGATTCGTTCGGTAATGGTCGCCGACGACGAGTATCGCACCGATGGTAGAAATGATAATTTGACATATACAGTGAATGTTAGTGATTTGATACAATTCACACTGCCAGGGAAGATGTTTGCCGACCCTGTATATCTGATTGAATATCCTCGAGCGCCTTCACTGAAAAAGCCCGAGGCTCGAGATGCACTGGTAGCAAAATATAATAATGGTGCAATACTGGTCAACTATGTGGGTCATGGGAACTATCACCTGTGGGCGCACGAGCATGTCCTGAACCTTCCCGGAGACCTCTCCAGTATAAAAAATAATGGGTATCTACCATTGGTCACCGCATTTTCCTGTGATGTAGCTCAATTCTATCTTCTGGGCGAAAAGGAATGTATATCCGAGCTTTTCGTGAGAAAATATCCGAATGGAGCAATCGCTACTATCGCAGCTACTGCGGGTTCTTATCCATCCAGTAATCAGGCGATGAATCAGCGATTGCTGACCAATCTATTCACTGGAGCAGCTATCCCGCTCGCAGGCGGACTGATTGCCGCTCGAGCAGGACTTTATGCAGGCCACGATAGCCAGTATATACTTATGGGAGACCCCGCTCAAATCCTCGCATTCCCATACGATGGAATTTATCTAAATATCAATCCCGATACGCTGGTAGCAGCACAGTGGGATACGGTCAGTGGCGAAACTGAAATACCATTCGATGGAGTAGCAAAGATATTTTTAGTTGCACCAGACCAGATGAAATTATATGAGTCCCCAGTGAGTGGTGTGGGAAGTTGTCAGTATGTAGTTCCGGGGAAAATACTTTTTGCCGGCGCCGCATCGGTAGTGGATGGTTCGTTTCAGTTGCCAATTTTTGTGCCCAAAAATTTATCCTCCACGGCAGGATATAGAATAATAGTATATGCTTACAGCGAGGAGAATTGTAATAATTCTGCGGGAGCATTAACTAATGTGTTTGCGGAATTGGAATCAGATATCGCAGTGGAGGATGAACAGGGTCCGGATATTGCCATTACTTTCGAGGTGGATAATTTCCACGATGGCGGGATAGTATGTTCACCCGATAGAAACTTGCCCATAGTGGTGCATCTGGAGGATGAACACGGAATTAGTATGGGCGGTCAACCCGGTCAGGGAGTCCTGATACAACTGGATGATGAATTCAATCGAGTCGATATCTCGCAGAACATTTCCTATGAATTAGATAATCCCACTCGAGCTACTGCGAATTATTCATTCACCGATGTAGAATATGGTGGACATACGGTGTGTGTTCAAGCGTGGGATAATCTGGGAAACGCATCGCAACTATGTGTCGATTTGGAGCTTATGGACTGTTCCGCACAAATTTATGACCCTATTCCATATCCAAATCCATTTCAGGATGGAGTAGATATAACATTTTCGCTGGCTGGGGCCGAGGCTTATGCCGATGTCACTTTGGAAATTTTTTCACTCGGTGGTAGAAAAATATTCTCCACATCCAAAACCACATATAAATCTTTCGATTGGCTACACTGGGATGGCAAATCATCCTCCGGAGAACCCGTAGCCAGAGGAGTATATATTTTCGTCCTGAAAGCCACATTGCACTCTATCGATGGAAATACTGAGAAGAAAATCCTGCGCGGGAAGATAGTTAAGGAATAATCGTCTCCGATAGAACAATCGACGAGTTCTCACCACAGCAGGAAGATATTGCCCAGACTGGACAATCCACCTGTCAGCAGAGTATCGTAAACTACAATAATGCTATAATGACAACAGTTTTGTTGGATAAGTTTATCTATCTGAAAAGATTATGTAACATAGGCTCGCAGATTCCTGCTTCGAGTAATATGTTTAAGACGCTTGATAGCCTTTTCCTTTATCTGGCGAACTCGTTCTCTGGTCAATCCGAATTGTTCACCGATTTCCTCCAGCGTCAATGCTTCATCGCGATTGATACCGAAATACAGTGTGATAACTTCCGCTTCTCGTTCGGTCAAAGTAGCCAGCACTCGTTCTATCTCTTTTTTCAAAGATTCTTTCACTGCATCGGTCTCCGGCGATGGCGATTTTTCATCCTCTATCACATCCTTAAGCGAATTCGATTCGCCCTCGGTAAATGGTCTATCCAGAGAAAGGTGCGAATTGGATATACGCAATGTAGAACTAACTTCCGATTCGTCCATATCCAGTTCCTCGGCGATCTCGTGAATACTGGGAGACCTTCCGCATTCTTGTTCCAGTTTCGATGCAGTCTTTCCGATTTTATGCAATGTCCCCACTCGATTCAACGGCAATCGGACTATTCGAGATTGTTCCGCCAGCGCCTGAAGAATAGATTGCCTAATCCACCAAACCGCATAGGAAATAAACTTGAATCCTCTTTTCTCGTCGAACCGTTTAGCTGCTTTTATTAAACCGATATTACCTTCATTTATAAGGTCAGCCAGTGAAAGTCCCTGATTCTGATATTGTTTTGCCACACTGACCACAAATCGGAGGTTTGCTTTGGTCATATGTTCGAGTGCTTCTTGATCGCCTTTGTGTATTCTTTGAGCGAGCTCGACTTCCTCCTCGGCGGTCAGCAATGGTGTCTCACCAATTTCTTTCAGATAAAGATCCAGAGATCTATCCACATCTCTTTTGGGTGTTCGTGCCATATTTACCCCCATTTTGTCGATTTATGTTAAAAAATACAAGACCACGCAAATCACTATTATAAGAATAAAATCCATTATGTCAATAGTTAATTTGATTTTTTTGAGGATTTTTTCATACAAATTTCCATCGATTTCAAATTATCGGGACACTGCGCATTTCTATCCACTATCGATGACTCTATTATAATTCGATTGCAGTGGTATTGGTCGGTATCGGGACGAAAAGGGGGTTCATCCGATAACCAAAGAAAAACAATCCAATCAGGAAATCGCGACTGGACAATAACCAGGTGTGTCGTGCTGGTGAAATTAATAACGGAAACCCACTCCCACAGGGACTAATCGGAGTGGATGTAGAAATTATCTACGAGGGAATTGTGACTATCGCCAGGTATTCTGTTATTCAGTCTCGGGTTTGGATATTTCTTCATTGTCAGAAAAATTCCCTATGGTAAGCGATTTCAAAATGAAATAGATTATTATAATTACCGCTCCAATAATCCACGGGATGAAAATCAATACGGTAGTAATAGCGAAAGATTTTGCTATTATGTAAAGTAATATTATCTCAACCAATGCCACTATTATCGATTTTGCGAGTAGTCCATTTACTTTCTGATTTTGTTTGAATTTTGTTTTGAAATAATCGAGTATAATTTTTGCGAAAAATAGGAATGCTGCGATAGAAAGTATGATTACCACCAGAA
>QNEG01000068.1 GCA_003645115.1 bacterium
AAAACCAATGGGATTAGACAAGTTGTCTGTAAAATACCAATTCATAACAAAAATTAGAGTTTTACAAAATAGTTTATTATTTGCTAATTTATTGTTTCTTTTTATTTGTGTAATATTTACTCTAAATCCAGCCGTTTTTCCTATACCATTCTGCAGTTTTTCGCACCGCGCTTTTCATATCGTAATTCGGAACAAAATCGAGTTTATCGAAGAATTTTGAGCTATCCGCTACCCAGGGCGCTAATAATTCACGCACTTTCTGGAATGATAGCAATGCTGGTTTGCGCAATATAAATGATTTCATTTCATCCACACAAGCGGCTATCCACAGTGTTATTCCGGGTAACCAAATCTTTAAATTCCTTCCCCCGATAACCTTTCCTATTTCCTCGCCAAATTGTCGCCAAGTGTATATTTCTCCATCGGTGACAAAAAATATCTCGCCATTCGATACATCATTATTCATAGTCAGTAGAATCGCCCGTGCGAGGTCCTCTACATATATGGCACTAAATTTTCTATTCGGGTTTCCCACCAGCGGAACAATTCCCATACTCGCCAGTTTGAAATAGAAATAAATATCTCTATCTCGAGGACCATAAACCGCAGGCGCTCGAATTATGGTAATCGGAATTTTCTCCATATACCTTCGAGCATATTGTTCTGCCTGCAATTTACTTTTGCCATAATCTGTCAATGGTGCCGGTTCTGCTGTTTCATCTATCGGCTCGCTGGATGGTCTAACTGCCGCCTGCGAACTCAACAATATGAATCGTCTCAATTTCGCAGAATAGCGAGACAATATCTCCAACCATATACGAGTGCTCTCCGCATTTACTCGATAGAAATCGCGTTTGTGAAGAGCTTTAGTTAATCCAGCAATATGAACGAAATAGTGAGTATCCTCGATAATGTCCAATATTTGATATGGATTAAAAAGTGAACATATTATCGGTTCCACATTATGAGGAAGTTTTTCTATCCGGGATTCGTTCCGAATTATAGCTCTCACTTTATATCCCTGTTCGACCAATAATTCTGCAGTATGACTGCCGATAAATCCCGTCGCGCCTGTTATTAATACATTTTCCATATAATATTACAAATTTAACCAGGTAAGTTTATTTACTATGTTGTTCCACTATGAATGCAGTTCTATCCTCGGTATAATAATTGTAGATTTCCTTTAGCAAATTTATTCTGCTTTCGGTCAATTGTTTATCCCGCCGTTTCATCACAATCCTGGCAGTTTCTATCGCCTTATCTATTTTATAATGGACAAAACCATCGGAATTACTGCCCCATATAAATGATGGGACATATTTGGGGAATAGTCCGCCACCGAACAAATTTGCACTGACTCCTACAGTAGTTCCCGAGGTCAATAGAGAACCGATACCGAATTTTGTATGGTCGCCCACAAATATTCCCACTTTGTTTAATTCGGTGTCCATTTCTCCTTCGGGCATCTTAACTCTGATATTATTATAATTATTTTTCAAATCACTATTTGTGGTCAATGCACCGAAATTCACCCATTCGCCTATGTAGGAATGTCCCAGAAATCCATCGTGATATTTATTTGTATATCCCAGTATTATGGATGCTTCTACTTCGCCGCCTATCCTGCATACCGAACCGAGTGTGGTTTCCGGACGAATTCGTGTATATGGCATAATTCTGCAATCTGCGCCGACCACAGCCGGACCAGCAATCACCGCACCAGAATTAATATGTGTTCCCTGCGCTATTATAATCGGTCCCTCTCGTGCATCCAAAACAGCATAACTATCTATTCGAACATCATTGCCGGTATATATATCGTCGGGATTATAAATTGCGATATTCGTATCACCCACAAATGGGACGGCTTTCCGACGGAAAAATGTAATAAAATCCATTTCCTGGAACTGGCTATTACGGGAGATTATATCCCACAGCGAATCAAAAATTGGGACATCCAATTCCACCGCCTCGTAATTAGACATAATTTCAGTATAACTGTCATCATCGGGCAAGGATTCGAAAAATGCACGCCAGCTATTATCTCCAGGGACTACATAAAGAGCCACCGGGATATTTTGGGAGAGGAATACGGTAGTATTATTTGTTCGGGAAATAGTATTCACCGCTCGATGAGTCAGGAATATTCGACTGTTTATCAATAAAATGGGAGTATTGTCTGGAAGCAAATCCGGGTTAGTATTTATTCCCATTTCTTCCACGATTGGCTGCAATTGCTTTCGACAAACAGCGGATATTTGCGCACGAGGGAATAATGCTTTTGCTCTTTCCAGCGAGGAAAAGGCTCCAGCTCTCAACTCAAACAATGGATGAGTCAAACTTATAGGATAAAAATTTTTCCATAAATCATCCTCCCAGAGAATAACATTTGTCCTTGCCATTACTACCTCCCGGATTAAATAATGGAAACAACTATTCTACAGGACTAACCATATCAATCAGATGTGGCTGGTTCATTTTCTGTCGCTGGTTCGGTGGATTCTGATTTTTGTTTCAATTTATCTACCATCTTTTCGATTCGGTCGAAAATTTCCTGTTCATCGCCGGCAACAAAACCGATATGACGGTAATCGATAAAGCCATCCGGACCTAAAATAAATGATTCAGGGATTTCTACCACTCCAGCTTTCATTTTCACATTACCGCCCTTATCATAAAGTAAAATAAATTTAGTCCATCCTTCTTTTTCTGCCAGTAATTTCGCCTTACGAATGGAGCGTGGACTATCCTCACATATCGCCACCACCACAAAAGGTGGTTCCTGCGGGATAGTATCCCATTTGCTCCAATATTCTACTAACTTGTTCAATTCTTTTCTACAGGGTTTGCACCAGGTCGCCCAGAATGTCAATACAACCGGTTTTTTCACCGCCAGTATGGAATCCAATGAACAACTGTTCCCATCCAAATCATCCAGAGTGAATTTCGGGAACAATTGCTGTGCTCCCAGTAATGCGAACCCAACCACTATTACCATAATGATGTATTTTCTCATAATTTCCTCCTGTCTTGATTTAGGTTATGTTCTAGTGGCTCATCCTTATATGAACCCGCCTTGATTTCATCCAGTATTCGAATGTCATCTTTATCCAGTCGAGCTTGCGATATAAGCTCCGTCCGACGCTCCATTGTTAGCCGAAGACTTTCCCGATGTTTCCATTCCGCTATTTTTTTATGGTCTCCAGATACCAGGACATCGGGAACTGCTTTTCCCATAAATTCTCGCGGTCGAGTATAGTCTGGTGCAGATAATAATTTTTTCTCACCTGCGAATGAATCGGTAGCGGCAGAATCCTCATCCCCAAGAAATCCGGGTATCAATCTCAATATCGCATCCAACATAGTCATCACTGCTATTTCTCCACCCTGTATCACATAATCGCCGATAGAATATTCTTCAGCCTCCATAAGCTCCACTATTCTCTGGTCGAAACCTTTATACCGCCCAGCGAAAAATATCAATGCATCATTAGTAGAAAGTTGTTCTGCGTGAGTTTGGTTAAATAGAATTCCTCGAGCAGAGGGCACTATTTTTTTTCCTGTTTCTCGTTGTTCGGCGGGAATGGACAAAAATGCTTTTATAACCGGTTCTGGTTTTATAACCATTCCAGAACCGCCACCGAATGGAATATCATCCACAGTGCGATGTTTATCATAGGTGAAATCTCGAAAATTTATCAATTTGAAATCCACCAAATTTATTTCTCTGGCTCGTTTTACCAGACTATGCTCCAGATAATTATCAAAAAGTTCAGGAAAGAGAGTCAATATATATATATTCATCTTCAAAGTGCCTCCGTTTAAATTAATAATATATCAGGGAGCATAATTCCCGGTCGATTATTCGTGATAATTCCCGAACAATCCAATAAATCGAATTATAAGTATAAAATACAATTTTGCAAGAAATTTGATAACAATGTGTGGAAATAATTAGAATTTTGACTCGACAAAATAGATTTCTCCCTTATAATGAATTATGTTTATAATATGAATTTTGATATCAAGGAGGGAAATATGAATGTAATGATTGTTGGCAAAGGCGGACGAGAACACGCTCTCGCTTGGAAAATATCTAAAAGTCCTTATCTGGACGAATTGGTAGTGGCACCGGGAAATGCCGGTATCGAGCAAATAGCAAACACAATGGATATTTCTCAGGATGATATAAGGGGTCTGGCTAATTATGCGGAGCACAATAGTATCGACCTTACCATTGTGGGACCGGAGGACCCATTAGCCAATGGAATAACCGATTATTTTAGTAGACGAGGACTGGCAGTATTCGGTCCATCGGAATCCGCCGCCAGAATCGAGGCGAGTAAAGTATTCGCCAAAGATTTTATGAAAAGATTTCATATCCCCACTGCCGGTTTCCTTACTTTCGATAATGCCGAAGGTGCGATAAGATTTGTGGAGGAACACGATTTCCCCATAGTGATAAAGACCGATGGACTCGCCGGCGGCAAGGGTTCGGTGGTAGCGAAAAATATCGAGGAGGCAAGAGATGCAATAGTCCATATGATGATAGAACGAACCTGGGGCGATGCCGGAAAAACTGTGGTAGTAGAGGAATTCCTGCAGGGAACAGAAATCTCTGTTTTGGCTATGACCGATGGTGATAATGCAATAATTCTCCCGCCAGCACAGGATTATAAACGCGCTTATGATGGCAACAATGGTCCCAATACCGGCGGTATGGGATGTATAGCTCCACACCCGATGTTCGACCTCGAATTGAGAAAGATTACTATGGATGAAATCATTATCCCCGCAATCGAGGGATTAAAATTTATGGATTCACCCTTCAAGGGAATATTATATGCCGGATTGATGATTACATCCAGTGGACCGAAGGTGTTGGAATTCAATTGTAGATTCGGCGACCCGGAAACTCAAGCTATTTTGCCACTGATGGAGTCTGACTTGCTGGAAATGATGTTATTCGCGTTGGAAAATAGGATTCTGGAAGCAGATTGCCAATTTTCGGACAAGAAATCGGTCTGCGTGGTAATCGCATCGGGCGGATACCCTAAAAGATACAAGAAAGGATATCCTATCGAGGGACTGGGAGAAATATCCACCACATCGGAGGAGAATGTATTAGTTTTCCACGCTGGCACCGCTCAAAAAGGCGATTCCATTATTTCCGATGGCGGACGAGTCCTAAATGTGGTCGGACTGGGAGATGATTTCTCAAAAGCCATCAATAATGCATATTCTATGGCGGGAAAAATTAAATTCGAGAAGTCTTTTTATAGAAAAGACATAGGCGCCAAGTATAAAAATGCTTAATATTACATTTATCCACTATGCAGGGAAAAAATAAACATATCGAGAAAGTAATGCTGGCGGTGCGAAAGCCATTCCATTGGAATACCGCTTTATTCATCGGGTTGGCGGGATTCCTGTCCGGAATAATTATTCCAACTATTTTGCTTTTCGTGGTATATATATTATATATTCCAGAATTACCCAATCCGGAGCAACTGGAAGAATATCAGCCGCCACTAGTTAGTCGTATGTATTCCTCGGATGGAGTTCTGTTAGCCGAATTCGCTGGCGAAAAAAGAATATGGGTGTCCATCGACGATGTTTCTCCCTGGTTTATTAAGGCTCTAATCGCTACCGAGGACAGACGTTTTTTCGAGCACTGGGGAATAGACCCATTGCGAATAGCTGGCGCTATGATTGCCAATCTGAAAGCCGGCGAAATAGTTCAGGGGGGAAGCACTATCACACAGCAATTGTCGAAAAATTTATTCCTAACTCCTCAAAAAGTTTTGGTGCGCAAGATAAAGGAAGCATTGACCTCGATTAGACTGGAACACAAATATTCGAAATATGAATTGCTGGAATTATACATAAATCAGAACTATATGGGCAAAGGTTGTTATGGAGTGCAATCTGCTGCGCAGACATTTTTCGGCAAGAATGCATCAGAATTGGGTCCCGCAGAATCTGCACTCCTGGTCGGATTACTGAGAGCTCCATCTTATTATCTTCGTAAACCAGAACGAGCTATCCGAAGAAGAAATTTAGTCCTTAACATAATGGCAAAATCAGATTTTATGAATGATGAATGCAAAATCGAACCGGAACAACTGGATTCATTGAAATCTGTTCCATTCTCGTTGCAGGAACAAATTAAAGCAAAAGGTTGGAAAGCACCATATTTCGTCGATTTCGTGAGAAGAGAATTAGCTGATATATACGGTGAGGATTGGCTTTATACTCAAGGAGTTACCATATATACTACATTGGATTATCATCTGAATAAAGCCACTGCGGAGACACTTCGCGCCAGATTACACCAGATGCAAAGAAAAATTCAAGTGACTCACCACGACGACGACCCGGAATATACCGAAGTAGTATTCGATAGCACCATCGGCGATACTGTCCGCAAATGGAAGGAATTAAATGGCGGAGTATTCGCTATAGAAAATGAGAGTGGAAGGATACTGGTTTTTGTCGGCGGAAAAGATTTCGATAAGAATCAATTCAATAGAATCACTCAAGCAGTAAGGCAACCTGGTTCAGCTTTCAAGCCTTTTGTATATACTGCTGCCATAGATAATGGCTGGCAACCATCGGATTTAATCGAGGATACTCCGGGTATCTGGCCTATGGCTGGAAGAAAAGTATGGCGCCCGCACAATTATGACCATAAGTATCTGGGTAAGATTACTCTTCGTGAGGCATTGCAAAAATCAAGGAACCTGGCTACCATACGATTATGTGAACAGGTCGGTCCGGCTAATGTAATAAAATATGCTCACAGACTGGGAATAACTACGCCATTGGACCCCGTCCTGTCCATCGCTATCGGTTCCAGTGGAGTGAAATTATGGGATATGGTGGTAGCGTATTCGGTATTCCCCAATCTGGGAGTAAAAGTAAAACCGATATATATAGACAAAATAGTAAACCGCGATGGCACCGTGATATATCAGGGAAAGACACAAAAAGAGGAGATCTTATGTCGAGGGACTGCTTATGTGGTCACCTCGATGCTCAAGTCGGTAATCGAGCACGGGACTGGATATGCTGCTCGGATGTTCGGTTTTATGCACCCTGCCGGCGGGAAAACTGGAACTACCGATGAATATTCAGATGCCTGGTTCATCGGATTCACAAAATTATATACCGCTGGTGTCTGTGTGGGATACAATGACCTTACTCCTATCGGTGAGGGAATGACCGGTTCACGAGCTGCATTGCCCACCTGGACTAAACTTATGTTGAATCTATATCCGAAATCGCCCACCGAGAAAGATAAATTCGATGTTCCCTATGATGAAGT
>QNEG01000069.1 GCA_003645115.1 bacterium
ATGTATATTCACCGGGCTGGAAATCCTGGAAATTAAATGTAATGGTGCGTTCATCACCGCTTTTAAAATCCTCTATTTGCTCGGCTGCGAGCAATGAATAGGTGCCATCGGGTTTCCTGACATAAGCTGAATAGCTTACTTTTCCAATTTTCTTTCCACTTCCATTCTTGAATACAGCATCGATTTTGACCTCGTCTCCGGGTTTGAGTCTTTGCATTTGTGGTGTGACAGAAATAGCGGATAAATCCCATACTGGGATAGGATTAGGTATCTGAAACATAGCAGAGAATTTATGCGATGTGACACCTGCTGCAGATAGCTTATTTAGTGGATACAAGAAAGCGTAATCCACCTGAAGCGCCCATTCCTTATTTAGTCTCCATCCCAGACCCATAGTGAGTTCATCGGGATTGGCGCCATCGCGAAAGTCCATATTGTATCCGCCACGCAATGCGATAGAATGCTTATAGAACCATTGCTCGAAACCGATATGCGGTGAAATCACCGAACTTCCCTCGTTAAAATATCTTCCATCGGCAGCAATCAGCAAATTTTTATTTGGAGCATAACTCATTCCGACTCGCATCTGCATCGGTGTCTTGCCCTCATCGGCATTCTCCAGCGACATATTAGGTTGAAGTATATTGGATGCCGATGCGCCCACAGAGATAGTTCTGGATAATTTCCATAATATTCCGGCATCGAGCGAGAAACCCCACTTGCTGGTGCCACCTCCGAAAACCGGGTCATCGATGATGTCAACATCCTCCTCGGGGTTGTTTACGAAATTATTCTCATTATAACCTGTATTAAGCATCCTAAATGCAAGTCCAATGGATAGCGGATGTTTCCCCAGAAATCCCTCATTTTTCTGTCCAAATCGTTTAGCGAATGCGAGTTTTAGATGATTTTCCAGATATACATCCGAGAAGAAATAGCGCCAGGATACTCCATATCCGAAGTAGTCTTTATATTGGTTGGCGAGAGCGAGATATCCTGTTCCAATGTTATCACCATCGATACCCCAGAACTCCTTATTAAATCCAGTGGTGATACATAGGTATCTGAATGAGGCTATTCCAGCCGGGTTCCACTCCACCGAATTGGCATCGTCGGCGACTCCAACGAATGTTCGTCCCATTCCCAAAGGACGAGCACCGGTAAAATCATCACCATAGCATAGCCCGAGCATTAACAACATTAAAACGGCGATTCCCAAATATCTCATTTTTTTCCCCCGTTTATTTTGTATTACTTTTTCCATTATTCCCTCCTGTTTTATCGAGCCACAGTAACAGTTCCCTCACAGACTATTTCGCCATCCACCTCGATTACATATATGTAAAGTCCTTGAGGAACTTTGTTTCCATTTGCATCGGTTCCATCCCATCGAGCTGTTTCCCTCAAATCACTGACACCGAGTCCGGCGGGAACCTCGATTTCTTTCACCAATGAATTATATACATTGAAAATATACACAATTCCGGTTTTCACTCCCATATCGGGGAAACTGAATTGAGCAAAATCATTATGAGTATCATCATTGGGTGTAAACGGATTAGGATATCTATCGCATCCTACTTCATAAGGATACCAGAATGACCAGCTATAATCGGCGCAATTAGCTCCACAGAATTCAGAATCCACGCAATCGCAGGTGTGAAGGTCTATCCAAATAGTCTCGGCATCAGCCAGCGAAATATCCAGTTCCTCGAATGATATAGAAAGTTGTCCGGATGACCAATCCAGTGGTCCAGATGGATATGTTAGAGTATCATCGGTCAATCCATTGTTATATATCCGAACAATAAATGAATCCTCCAGGACACCGCAGACATTGTCAGAGACTGGTATAATCACTTCGGGTGAACGCTCATTTACTGTGGTATCATCAATAGGATAGCTCATATCGGCAATCGGTGGAGTAAAGTCTGTATAGAATGTAAGAGATGCTGGAGCCGGTAACGGTTGATCAAATTCATTATAAAGTGTGATTATTCGAATAGTAATGGTGTCATTGTCGTCCCAGTTTCCAGTAGGTGGTCCAACATCGACCATTCCGCTATCTGGATAGATTTCCGTATATATTATAAATGTTTCGGATGTGTCATAAATACTACCGCCGATTTGGACCCGAAGACTTTCCACTACCAGCGGGACTCCTGAAGCATCCCATACGGTGAAAATAACCGATTGGTCCTGGCAGGCAGTGATAGTATTAGGTGGTGGATAAATAGCCTCGGCTCGTGGTTGTCCACAAGGTTCACCCCACACGGTAATAACCGCAGATGTTTCGTAAGTGGCGCTTACATATCCGCCCATAGTATCGGCGGGATTGCAACTATCATCCAGTTCATAATAGCAGGAATTGAAAGCCACCACTGCGATAGTGAGTGTTTCCTCACAATCTATATTAAAGTCGAATGTGGTATCTATAAGAGAATCATCGGATGCCAGTGCACCATCGATTAGAACCTGATAATAGACCGGTTCAGTTACCATTGTATCGGGATTAAACCATACCAAAGTGTGTAAACCCGCCAACAGTTCTGAACCATCGGTAGGGGATGTAATTGTGGGTGCGACTACCGGTTCATAATCTATGAATACATCGACAGTATCATAATCCCAGACCGTATCTCCAGCGACACAAACCGCCCAGCCCTCTACGATATATGTAGTAGTGATATTGGGGGTTACCACGGGATTTTCCTCGGTGGAGAAAACAGTATCGCCATCGTCATACCAGTTGAAACCGGTCTCTAAAAATCCTGTGCCCGAATACACGGGGTCGCAGCCGAGTATCACATTTTCGCCCGGACAGGAATACTGGTCCGGTCCCGCATAGACAACGATATTGCATTCACACTGAATTGCATAACAGGTATCCAGCGAATTTGTCCAGTTAAATAATGTATCTGTCCATTCGCAGGAATCTCCATAATCGGCTTCATTGTATGCGGATATACTGACACATATCGTATCTCCCGATAGGACGGGAATTTCCACATCACCGATTGGGTAAGGAGTTCCATTTATGGCAACTGTCCCATCGAAAGTGCAGGCGATGGTGTCATCTACTCCAGTGGTCAAATACAAAGTATCCACGCATATCGGAGTATCGGTAGGCATCGGCGAAAGCGAAATTACCGGCGCTTCTGTCAGCATCTGGAAACTTCCACCGACATCGGCACTCAATGAATCGGTCCCCAGTGTATCAGCGAGATAGGTAATGGCATAATCCACTATGTATCCATTATCTGTCCAACAGCTGCCAGCTACCGCAGGATAGAATTCTATTGTATAAATAGTATCGTCTGGTGGGGGAGTAGGTGTCAATGTAAATTCCGGTCCCCAACTGTATGTTATTCCATCGATTACTGCTTCGAAAGTGGTGGTATCCACTCCGTGCTGTGAAATTACCTGCCATAAAATAGGTTGACATTCACAGGCAGTTTGTATGCAAAGGTCTCCATTTATGTCCTCGGGTGCAATCACCGATGCTCGCACTGCGCCCAGCGCCACATCGAATGTCCAACAGGTATCACCATAGTTTCCTGTATCGCAGAAATAGTCCGCACAAGTATCGTGAGCGAATGCGCACACAGTAACCACATCGCCATCCACGAGTCCGAAGATATTTCCGCCCAATGTATCGGTGATGGTAATATCCAGTCCAGAGACGGATGATGTAATAGTCAAACTATCCGTGATTACCGCAAGACAAACAGCATCGGATGCACCGATATAAATATCGGTGTTATCCACCAGTATAGTGGATAAATCGGAGGGATATTCCCCGGAGAATGTTGGTGGAGCGAGGTCGAGCAATACTTGACCGTAAGATGTATCGCAAACTGCTGCAGAATCGCAGACAATCAATGAGAACGAGCAATATGTTCCATCGACCCAGAAACCCGGTGACGGAGTCCATATAAGTGTATCACCGCTGGCAGAGAGTTCAGCATCGCCCCAGGAATATCCAGTTCCGCACACATCCACAGCGATAGTCGATGAATCCACTCCGATATCGGAATTTATTGTCCATAGAATTTGTTGGGTTGCGCAGGCTGATATAGTATCGCCATCGCCGTTTATATCCAGCGGTTCCTCCAAAGTTATAGTAATTCCAGTTTCCACCAGGAATGACCAGCAACTATCACCATAATTAGGTCCGCAGGTATCAGAACAGACATCGTGTGCGTAGGCGCAAATGGAAACAGAATCGCCAGAAAGTAATCCGGTTATTGTGGTGTCCCAATCTCCAGTGGTAATGAGCCAATCGATGCCAGAAATACTGCTGGTGATAACAAGTGAGTCATAACTAACCGCACTGGCGCATATATCATCACTGGCATCGACATCGATAACAGCCTCGGTGGCAGCAATAGTTCCAGTGGGTCCGGTATATGTAAATGTCGGTGGTTCGGTATCGATGAGGAAAGAATCTATAACCGATTCCACCAGAGTATCGCCAATCATATTTACTGCGCTATCCAGTGTGACATTCACCCAGGTTCCACTGGATAGAGTGAAACCGGGTTCGAACAATACTTCCAAAGTAGTAGAATCGGTAACATAATCCACGGAAATTTCGGGATCGCCGTAGTGATACTCGGTTCCCTCTACAAGCAGATGAAGATATGTGGTATCCATTCCGTGGGAATCATAGACATATATAATAAATCCGCCATCCTCGCAGGTGGTAATTCTTCTCATATCATCGTTGGTATCTGGCGGAGTGATAAATTCTCCCCATGGTTCTCCCATCATCACTCGGAAATACCAACAAATAGTGTCGGTGTTCACATCGCAATAATCACGGCAGCCATCAGAAACGATAGCACAAACATCCACAGAATCGCCATCCTCAAGTCCGGTCAGTGGAAGCGGGAAATCATAACCCTCGAATATCAATCCAGAAACAGATGTAGTCGCCCAGACCGAGTCGATTGTGGTAAGAGTATCCATACATACGGAATCATAAAATGTGGCATTGACTGAGACATCATAAGAATAAATAGTATCGCCATCGGCAGGGGTCGAACCGACAATAACAGGCGGTTCTAAATCGATAAGAACCCAGCCACATACTGGAGTCTCCAATTCTGCGCCGGTGGTGTCGAAAAGGCTATCCAGGCAGAATACGATACTATCGCCATCTGTCCAGTCCGGTGATGGTGTAAACACCAGAGTATGAACACCCGAAGTATCCAGATGGCTGTCGCCCCAGTTGTATTCCACGCCATCCACAGTGACCCAGAGTCGTGACCAATCTATTCCAATGGAATCATCATAATCGAGATTCCATATAATTTGCTGGTCTGCGCAATTCGAAATAACCCAGCCATCGCCATTGGTGTCCAGTGGTTCTATAACAGTAGCGGAGACCTCGCCGATAACTATGGTGAAAGTCCAGCATACAGAATCGGAGTTCGGTCCACAGTAATCTGCACAAGTGTCCTCGGCAAATGCACAGATAGTCAGTGAGTCGCCGTTTTCCAATCCAGTAAGGTGGTATGAGAAATAATCTGTGCCCATACTATCCGGGTGGAAATCGAAATCGGCTGGACTTCCATCTAAAATACCGCCAGCGTGAACATTGGTAATTATTGCATTACCGCAGATATCATCGGTGACCTCGACATAAATATTGGTCATAGTATCGTTGAGAATGGAGCCATCGGCGGGAGACATTCCGGAGAATATTGGCGGGTCGAGATCGATAATGAATGAGTCGATAATCGGAGAGACCAGATTGAAACCGAGTATATTTTGTGCAGAATCCAGTTCGAAAATCACCCATTCCTCACTGGTCCAGCAGGTGCCGATAGCCGATGGGTCGAATGTAATTTCCAGTGTGTCCGTGCCCAGCAAAGTAGTAGTAACCGCAGGGCTGGTTTCATCATATTCCACTCCATTTATGTAAAAATGCACCGGCGATGTGGTCATACCCTGACTATCATATACGCGCCAGGTGATAATTTGGTTTCCGCAGGCAGAATCACCAGGAGCGAAACAATCCGAGACTATGGTGCCATTTCCATTGGAATCGAATGGAATAACTACCCATCCATAAGGTTCGCTGATAAGCACAGTAAACCACCAGCAGGAATCCATTGCATTAGGTGGGCAGGTGCATCCGGGTTGGACATCCACATCGTCGATAGAATGCACGCAAACCACTATGGAATCTCCACTGGTAAATGTGCGATTTATATTGAATGAATTCCCCAGACCGTAAGTAGTATCATAGCTGACTCCACCCAAAGTGTCGTATGTGGTTATAGATACCCAAGTAGAACCAGCAAACACTCCGATGAAATCATCGAAAATATTTCCCGATATATTCACTACTGCGCTGGTGAGTGTTTCGGCATTTTCAGGAGAATATGTGGTCAATACCGGCGGGACCAAATCGACTATAAATCGACAGGTATCTGCAAGCACCACCGGACAACTATCCTGATATACTACCACCATCACTGTATCACCGTGGTTCCAGTATCCCGATGGTGGACCAACCTCGATAGTATCGGGATATACGGCATCATCGGGATTGCCCAGATATGTCGCCCAGGTCTCAGAACCGATAGTGCCATATCCCGTGGAAACACCATTCACATAGACTTCTACCGAGATAGTGGAACTATCCGGACCGCCGACCACGGGGGTAACCAGAGTATCGATTAGAAAAGAGACAGTCTGGCTGGTGCAGGATGTAACTATTCCGCAGGGGTCTGGACAATAATTACTCAGTTGGAAACTGTCGCAGGCAAAAATGTAGAATGTCCAGCAGGTGTCGATATAGTTAGGGCAACAGGAACAACCCAGGTTATGAATAGAGTCGATAATGTGGACACAGGCACGGATAGAATCACAAGGATTGAAAGTATCGGTGGTTCTGATTGCCCCCCAGGTAGTATCCAAAAAATTTCCGACAGAGAAATCATTCACTGCCCAGGTGATATATGTCGCCACCGGGACATCGCAGTCTGCGGTATCCCATTCTGCCATTGAATTCACATAATTGAGCCATATTCCTGCGCCATCATCATTGCTATACGCGATAAATTCGAACGATGTAATAGATACAGTATCGCCATCCGCTGGATATAGCGAATCGATATAAGGCGGTGATAAATCTACTACGAATCCGCAGGTAAGTTGAGCAAAAGAAAGTGTAAATCCGATTAACATCGAGCAAATAAAAATCCAAGGACGATTCATTTTATC